>JAQUYY010000136.1 GCA_028691575.1 Candidatus Gastranaerophilales bacterium | reverse complement strand
TACCCTATCAGGACGCATCCTTAATGTGTTTACCACTAAATCTCTTGCCGTTACTGCCCCAATTCCTTCTATGTTAGGAGGTCTCGTTTCAAGACGAACAACATGCTCTTGCTGCAACGATAATTCAGCAGAATCTTCTATCGTCACAATTCTTTCGTCATTAGAAATTTGAGAAGACAAACTATTTAATAAAGTCGTTTTACCTGCGCCTGTTCCTCCGCTGATTACTATGTTTAATCTTGATTTTACCGCTGCTTGCAAAACATCTGCCATCTGTTTTGTCATAGAACCCCAATTTAAAAGACTGTCAAGCGTTGCAGCATCTGCTTTAAACCTTCTTATAGAAAGTGAAGGTCCGTCAATTGCAAGAGGCGGAATAATCGCATTTACCCTTGAACCATCAGGCAAACGAGCATCAACCATCGGAGATTTTTCGTCTATTCTTCGTCCGACTTTTGATACAATTCTTTCTATAATATTCATTAAGTGATTGTCATCTCTAAATGTTACGGATGTTTTAAACAATCTTCCGCCTTTTTCAACGTAAATATTTTTTGCTCCATTAACTAAAATATCAGATACCGACTCATCGGACAAAAGAGGATCTAAAGGTCCATAGCCTTTTGTTTCCTGCAATATCTCCCTTATTAAACGCTCTCTTTCTGCTCTGTTAAGCGGAAGGGTCTTAAAATCGTTATTTAAATGCTGTTCGACAAATTGCCTAATCAATTGTTTTTGCTCATCATCCGAATAAGTTGTCCAGGTATCTGTTGAGCTTACTTTATCAACAAGCAATTTATGTAATTTTTCTTTAATCTCCTGAAATTCTTGAGTTGATTGGTTATTAAATATATTTGTATCTCCTATTTCTGCAGGAATAGGAGTTTTATTGATTTTTACGCTTTTATTTAACCTGTCTTTTAGTGACATTTTTATCCCTCTTTAATTTTTTTGTATTAATTTTTGAATAAAATGTTTTATTTTTGAAAAATCAAATAGATTTTTTGTTTTTTGACTTGATTGCATATCTTTCGATTCTTTGTTCAAAATAGTATTGCTCAAAAGTGCTGCAAGCTCTACAAAATTTCTATTTAAAGGAGAAGATGCATCAACCGCAGAAACAGGAATTCCCTTATTTATAGCAGACATCATTGTAAGATAATTATTTGGAATTTTCCAGTAAATAGAATGCCCCAAAACATCCTCAACATCTTCCACCCGAATTTCATCACCGGGCAAATACCTGTTTACAATGAGTTTGATTTTTTCGCTTTCATAACCTAACCTGTTAAATAAATCCAAACATCTTTGAGTGTTTCTAATACAAGGCAAATTTACCATTGATATTAACAAAATATTATCCGCAATATCAAGCGCAGGAATCGTTTTGCTGTCAAAATTTACTCCTGTATCAATAATTATATATGAAAATACAGATTTTAAAGTATTTAAAACAGTATTTATCTGATCTGCAGAAATTTCTTCTGCTTGCTCTAAGTACGGCGGATCAGCCAGCACATAAAGATTTTTATTTTTATACCGCTCAAGTGTGCTGAACAAAAATGATTCGTCAATACGATTTAAATTATTTACCACATATGAAATATCAAAAGCAGGAGTAATATCTAAAAACGTTGTTACATCGCCTAATTGAAGGTTTAAATCGACTAAGGCAACCTTCTTGCCTGTTAATTCCGTTAAACTCATGGCTAAATTCGTTGCGACAGAAGTTTTGCCAATTCCACCCTTATTACTAAAAATCGTAAATACTTTACAACCCTGACCATCACCTTGGTCAATATTTATAAGCATTTTTGTTTTTTCAAGTGCAATATTTAAATCTTCAACTTGAATCGGTTTTACGATAAATTCCCTAGCACCTGCCCTCATTGCTTTTATAATAGTATTTGAGCTGCTTTCGTAAGATGAAACAAAAATTATGCAAGAGCGATGCTGCATCGAAATTTTATGTATTAATTCAAGAGCCAAATCAGAATTTTCAGAAATATCTATCAAAACAATGGCGGGTTTCTTTTCAATTACAGCATTATATCCATCCATAAGATCGCTGTATATTCCGATAATTTCAGTCAAAGAATTTTGCTCAAAATAATTTGTAAAAGTATTTTTTGAGGATTCGTCACCATCAATTATTAGTATTGATATTTTCTTTTTTTCGCTCATTTTTATATCCCTTCAACAGGTATTTCATCTTGTAATATTTTTGGAGTTACAAAAATCATTAATTCTGTTTCGTCTTTAGTTTTTGTTGAGGCTTTAAATAATTTTCCAAGAACAGGAATATCGCCTAACAGAGGAATTTGTGTTCTTGTATCATTATCTGTTCTTTTTAATAAACCTGCAATTACAAGTGTGCTTCCATCGTTAAGTTCAACAGTAGTACTGACTTTTCTTGTTTTTATACCGTAGACAACGCTGCCATCACTTTGATGAACAGATGTTGAAGAGTCTATTTCACTAACTTCAGGCTCTACAGACAAAATTACCCTTTGTGAATCTTCTAATATTGTCGGATTAAATTTAACATTTATGCCTACGTCCTTGTATTCATAAGAAATATTGCCACCTTCGCCAACACCTGACGGTACAGGAACTTGCTGTCCTGCATTAAAACTTGCTTCTTTTCCGTTCTTAGCAATCAATTTTGGCTCTGCAAGAATTTTTACAAAACCCTTCTTCTCTCCTGCTTTTAAAAGCAGCCCTATTTCATCTTTGCTTTTTGTAAGGAAATATTTTACACCTTCTTCTGTTCCGCCAAATTCAAATCCTTTTTGAGCCTCACCTAAAGTTAATTCTGTTCCATTAACAAAATTGCCGTACAGATTGCCTTTTGAAAAAGTAGAGGAAATATTTTTTGTAAATGAACGGCTGGCTTCTACGATTTTCACTTCTATAAGCACTTGAGGCGAAGGACTTTCAGAAATATCTGATAGCTCAAAATTATATGCTTTTGCAAGTTCTTTTATTTTTTCTCTTGCAATTGAAGAAGAAATTTTACCCGCCAAAACTGCCCCTTTTTCAGTAAATGCGATGTCAATATTTTCATTTGGTAAAACTTTATTTACTGCTTTTAAAAAGGATTCTGAGTCGTTTTGAACGACTAAATCAAAAAATACAGGATTCTCTGATGATTCACCCCAAATTATAAGACTTGTTGATCCTGCATTTTTGCCGTTTAACAACATCTCTGTCGGTGATAATAAAACAATATCAGCCAAATCAGGGTTTGTTATTGACATTCTTTTTACAGGTTCGTCAAATTTTATAAATTTGGATTTGCCTACAATTGCGTACAAATCACTTATTTTAGAAGTTTCCGCAGTCGGAATTTCAACTTCCTGTGAGGTAGAATTTTTTATCGAATTTTCCTCTAAAACCGGAGGATAATCCCAATTTTCAAAATCTGACATATTATCAAAATTTTCTATAGATACAGGCTCCATATTTAAACCGCGAATTTGAGGTCCTTGTGCAAATGATTGATTAGAAAAAGCAAAACCGACAATAAAAATTGTCGCAATAAAAATATTAAATTTTTTCATTTGTTTTGTCATATCAGTCACTATCAAAAGTCATCTGTGTTTTCATATTTGCCTGGATTATTTCAACTTTTTTTTGCTCTTTTGTTTCAGGCATTTGAGGTATCGGCAATGCACCGTATTCTCTATTCTCTAAAGCACTTATATCATCGGGTAATTTTGGTAGCGCCGCAGAGATATTGCTTTTATGATTGGATATTTTTTTTCCATCTTGAACACCCCTTACAACTATTTGCAGCTTTCCGCTAACCATTGAATCGACAAGATTTGAGGCTTTTTCTGCAGGAATTTCAAATGTTATGGCAGAAGCATCTGTTGATGGGACAGATTTTATATCTGTGATTATACTTTTATTTTTGGTTTCAAGAGATATTATTTTAATATTTTCAAGTATAATCTCAGGTTTTTGCCCTTGCGATTTAACTGTTGATATTATATCTACTTTTGAGCCGATTTTTACATAAGAAGCCAACCCCTGAATAAAATTTACAGGAATTGTTATTGCTCTATTGCCTGTAGGTATTGAATAATTTATATCAGCTTCGTTTAAAACACTTTCTTTTAAAATCAAATCACCTTTTTTTATGTTTATTTTTAATTGTTTGCCGACTAAATTATTAATATTTTTAAAAACATCCGGATTATTTACATTAAATTCTTTTGTTTCAAGCATTTCAAGCGTTAATTCAATTCCTGCTTTTAAATCTTGTTTTGCAATGACGTATTCTTTTTTAAATTCTGCACCCATCTCTTTTTGGGTATTTTCTTTTGCTTTTTTTACTTCTTTTGTCAACACATTTATAACTTTGTTTTGGTTTGTTATTTGAGCATTCATATTAGTAATCGCACTATAAATCGTTAAGGCGGTCAAAAAGCCCATGGCGACTGCTATTAAGATTTTTTTCTTGTTTTGTGCGTTGTTCATTTTCTTTGTCTCGTCTAAAAGGTTATATTATGCCTTATTAATTGTACTATTTTTCTTCTTATAACTGAATACACTTAATTAATGATTATATTTAATTTTTTATGTTTTTAATTTTCCCCTGTATTTCAAAAAGCATTTCATTGTTTTGTTCTTTTTTAGCTAATGCAGATGCTTTATTGTAAAGGATTTCGGCTTTTTTGTTTTGATTTAAATTTGCCATTATATCTCCTGCTTCGGTGTATAATTCCATAGTTTTTGAAATATCACCTGTTTTTGAGTTGAATTTTATTGCATTTTTGTAATGTTTTAATGCTTTTTCACTTAATCCTAATTTGTTAAAAGTTTTTCCAGAATTTCCGAGACTCATTGCTAAACCTGCTGAATCATCAGTATCTTTAGCCAATTCATAGCCTAATTGGTAAAAAGTTAAAGCAGATTTATAATCATACTTGTCAAAAAATATATTTCCAATCCCATTTAACCCTAAAACCTGCTGTGAAATATTTTCAACTTCACCGTCTAAACCAAGAGCTTCAAAATAATGTTCCTGCGCAACATCGGTTTTGCCGATTTCATCATAAATTATAGCCATATTGTAATGAGCTTGAGATTGTGTCTGCATATCATTATTAGCTTTTGCAGCAACAGAAGCAGTGTTATAACAAACAAGGGCATTGCTTAAAAGATTTTTTGAATCACAAATATAACCCATTCTCATCAATGACTTGGATTGAATTGTCTTACCATCAGTTTCTTGAGCATATTTTAGTGTTTTTTCATAACTTTGAAAAGATTTTTCGATTTCACCGATTTCAAATAAATCTTCTGCATTTTTATAAAGTTTAAGCAATTTTATATCAGTTTTAGTCACAGGTTTTTGCTCTTCTGTTTGTATTTTTTCAGAAGATTGATTTACAGTTGTTTC
>JAQUYY010000135.1 GCA_028691575.1 Candidatus Gastranaerophilales bacterium | reverse complement strand
ATATCATTTGCATTTTCTGCAATATTTGCAGTATTAACATCAATAGCGTTTTTGCATGCAACGAAGTTTTCGTTTACATCTTCTGCCCTGGCTCGAGTACCAGCGACAAAAGTGTTTGGGATTAGTAGAGTCATTTAATTTGTCCTTTCATTTTTTATTAACTAACAAAATCCACCGATAATTATTTTTAAGTTAAATTTAACTGTCATTAAATTAACAGATTATTTGAAAATTGTAAATTCCCTAAAACGCTTGCAATAAAACGATTGTACTAGAATTATTGCAATAACTCTATGGTATTTTTATGCTTTTCGAGAACCTTAATTTGAATTTTCAAAATCCTTTAAATCAAAGGTTACATAACTATCAAGAAACTCTTGTTCCGTTGGCTTTTCCGATTTGTTTTCATAATCCCAAGAGTTAATTAGATTATATTTTACTAAATTTGTAAAACATTTTTGAAGCAGAAATTTTTTGTTGCAATAATTCAAATCGTTCATTTTCAACTCTGTTAATTTAAAAATATCTTTGATTCTAAGTTTACATTTTTGATTTTTATTGTTATGAAAATCATTTAATAAATAATAATAGACCATTTTTTCTTTAAAATTTGCTCTTGTACTTCTTATTCTAAAAATATTTGAATTTAAATGATTCTCATTTTCTTCCAAGAGAAGAGGGTTGCTCCAAATTTTATAATAAAAAGTTGAATTAATTTGAGGGAAATATTCTTTAAATTTGATTAATCTTGTTTTTGATTTTTTATCTTTTCCATATTACACATCAATAGCCTCAAGAAAAGTCATGAAATTTATAATTTCTTTTTTAGTCTGGCTTTTGAATTTAGCTTCTTTATCATAGTCATATTTTCGATTTAGCAGAAACAAAATATCTTCAATATTAATAATAAAACTTCCGTCTTTTTCCTGTGCTTTTAGTTTTGATAAATATATTAAAATGATAAGTACATCCAGTGCGTTTGAATTAATATTATAGGTTGCAATGTAGTATTTAGAAAGCTTTAGGGTGTAAGATTTTTCTTTTATTAAGATTTCATAAGAATTTTTACTCAGCATGAAGTTATCTTTTTCAAAGGTGCATAATTTTAATATCAAATAAAGTAAATTATTTATTGTATAGTCTAAATATTCTGGTAATTTTCGCCGAATTGTTATCTTACAATCCATTTTTATATTCGTTCTTTTTTTACATTGTTCCATTTCAATTAATTTTTCATTAAATTTTTGAATATTTTTATTAGATTGATTTCTGTATCTGTTTATTACAAAACTTGAAAATTCCCGGTTCAAACGTGAAATAAAAGCAGCATTAGTCGGGAATTTATTTGCAGGAAAATTTTCGTTTGTTTTAAGAAATTTAATTTTGGCAAGTTCAATGGATTGCTCAGCGGTTGGAATGTTATAAAGCAAATAATAATCCCTAAAAAAGAAGTATAAATTGTCAAATAATTTGTTTTGCTTTTTTTCTAAATCCCTCATTTGTTTATTTGACAATGTTTTTTTTGTTTTTAATCCTTGAATAAATAAATATTCATCATCAGATATTTCCCTAATAATACCCATTTCAATTAACAGTTCAAATTCATTTTTTAGCTTGTCAAGACTTATTTCTGCAAGTATAGAGACTTCTTCCAAATTAAATTTATTTAGTCTTTTTAACAGCGTTATCAATTTCTCCTGATTCATAATTTATTAACTCCTTTAAAGTAAATTCATCTAACGTGCTCAAATTATTTGCTTTTGCTATTTCTTCAGCTTTTCTTATAAATTTAACCAATTGGCGAAACCTGTTTGTTTTTTCAAAAACAAATTTTATGGCACAATCCGTCATTTCGACCTCACATAGCTGTAATATTATATTTTTTACATCTTCCTGACTAAAAGGTTTAAATTTTAATTTTTCTGAAATCCTGTCATACAAATGTTTATAGCGCATGATTTTTTTATCGGCTTGACCCATTCCCACAAGTAATATTGGTGCGTTTGATTTATCGTGGATATCTCTAAGCGTTTCAATTGCCTTATAATCGGTGGCAAGATAATCAATTTCATCAACAATTATTAATCTGGGTTTTTCTTTTAATTGTTTTATACATTGTTTAAACAAATCAGAAGTTTTAAAATACGGTTCTTCCCCTAATTCTTCGACTATTTCTTCTAAAAGCCATCTTGATGTCATTAAATTTGTACCTCTGATAAAAATGACATCATTATGAGCGGCCCACCAAAGTACGGCTTGAGTTTTCCCTAGTCCGGGTTCTCCGTAAACAAGTGCCATTCCAGGAATACCTGCAGGTCTCGAATTAAGGTTATTTATTAGAGAAATTAACTTTTTCACATTTTGCGTTTTTACAAATTTTTTCTGCATTGATTCTCCTCTCCATATATCATTTTGTATTCATCTGTCATTTTGTAGCACTCAACCCATTTTTCGTCTTCAGGGGTTAAACAACCGTTGTTCAAATGCCATTCGTAGCGTTCGAACATATTGCTGAATATTGGTCTTGCTAAGTCCGTATTGGCTTTGATTTTTACGTTATCAACCAATTTAGGTATTTCATCAATAGGCTTTTCCCTCATAAGTTCTAGCTCCTTTTCAAGTTCTTTAATGTCATCCAGGTTATAAAAATCTTTTACCGCTTTTAGAGTTTTGCGTTTTAGCTGTTTCTGTTTAACTATTTTTTGTTTAAAATCTTCAACATCTTTAATATCGCCAAGATGCACCGCCATTGGGTGTGTTGGCATAACACGGTGTGCGGTGCATAAATATTCCCCACGGGTTGAAAAAACTTTTATTTTACTTAAATCAAATAGGCTGTATTTTATTAATACTTTATCTCTCAGTCCATAAAGCGTGTCATCATAATAATCGGATTTTAAAAACCTGATACCGTTTCGTCCTATTGTCTTGATATCTTGAGCCATCATTAAATCATCAAGCATTGATTCATCTGTCTTTTGAGTTTTAACAGTGGCTAGCACTTCAGCTATGGTCTTGTTTTTATCATTCGAAGCTGGTTGTGAATTTTTGTACTCCTGCCAGCAGTCTATCATTCTTATTACTTCTTGAATTGTAGGTACATAATCGTTGTGGATTTGTTTATGGAGTTTTTCGTTTCTTTTTAGATATGCAGGTTTTTTATCTATTGATGTTCCAATATAGCTTGGTAAAAGCTTTTCAAAGGATTCTTGAAATTCAAGAAAGAATCTTTCTATTACTTTTGCTCTCGCATTATACGGGGCAGCAAACACTGATTTAATCCCAAGCCTGCCGTATAATCCGCTGAATCCTAATTCTTCAAAGTTCTTTCCGCCTTGGAAAAACCTTGCTTTAAAAGCTCCGCCATTATCCTGATAAACTATATCAGGAATTCTGCCGAGGTTTAAAATACTGTTACGCAGTGCACTTGCTATGCATTGAGTATTTTCTTCCAGCATAATTTCATACCCGACAAGAGCACCTGAGCGCCAATCCAAAAATCCAACAAGCACGGCCCTGCATGGCTTACCGTTAAAAGGATTTATTACTTGAAAATTAAGTCTGTGTCCATCAGCTACCAAAATTTGTCCGACTTCAAGAATGCTTGCATCTCTTACGATAAAAGGTTCTACTTTGTCCTTAAGGGCTTTTTCACCTTCTCTAGCTAAAACCCATTTGTCATAGTTGTATTTTTTAAAGTTTTCGGCATATCTTCTAAAGGTTATTTCTTTAGGTAAAATTTCCAGTCCCCGTTTGTGCAGAATGTGTTTTGTCAGACTGATTGCCTTTCCTATGCTGAATTGATTAGGGCTAAGAAGAAGTTTCATAAATATATTAATTTCATCTTGAGTAAGGCTGGTTCTATACTCCCCTGAAGATTTGTATTTATAATCTGAAACGAGTAAACTCCAATCATCAGTTCCGCCCAAGAGTTGGTTCCACCTATAAATAGATCCTATTGTTACCTTTCCGAGTACTAAATAAATATCTTTGTAAAATTCACCTGTGTTGTATAGCTCTAAAAACTTTTTATTCCCATCACTTTTATTCTTTTGAGTTTTTCTGAAATCCTGCCATACATTGATAATATCAAGTCTTGCCAATGCAATCTGTTTTTGTTTTTCTGTAATTATTTTTTCTTGCTTAAATTCTCTGTTATTGTCTATAACAGCAAACGGTTCTGATGTTTCAGTTATTACAAGGCGGTTGTAGTATTCGTTTAAATATTTATTCTGTATCTCAGGCTCAAGGGAAGATAAAAGAATTCGGTATGACTTACCTCCCCTTATATTATTTATTTTTGAAATACATTTGCCCTGTCTTATTGAAAGCCTGATGGCTCTTTTGGTTACACCTTTTAATTTTGCAACCGTATCCACATCAAGCCATATATCTTGTACGTTTATAATCTTGTTGTCTGTCATCATCAACCCTTATTAATCTATATGTGTTGTTGATGATAGCTTCTCTTTCCGACTTTGGAAGTGTTTTTGCCCTAAATATGTTGTTGTTTATAGATTTATGTTCGTATGTATCTAAGTATTGGAAGCTATAAAAACTAAAAAATCATTTATTTATCGAATATGCTTCCTTCTTTACTTTTCAATACATAATTCAGGCTAAAATATGCAAGTTTTTCTTGTTAAAACTTCCTCCTTGAGCTAAATTTCTTTACCCCATGTAACTGACACCTGATTTTGTAAATAACAAAACAGAATTAAAAAAGACTGAGTTAATATTTTCAGCCTGAACTTTAGGTTTAAACATAAAAAGTCACGTTTTAAACACATTTCCGCCTACTTCCCTCATCTTCCGACTTCGCCTTTTTGCCACGGAAAACTACCAAAAACCACCACAGGGGCAAAATAGCCATATAATATAGTTTAGAGGCTAATTTTTCAAAAAAACGATTACATAATTCTGGAATTAAGCGGGTAATTGAACGGTAAAAAACTGGTTATAGCGGTATTTTTCCAGAACTGTCCTGATTGGCGAAAAACCTAGGCAGCAAGGGCGACATAGGAGCAAAAATCACGATTACCCTTATCCAAAATTACCAGCTTGATTATAGTTTTATCGTATCCAAATCAGCAATATCGCTTGTGTTTTCAGAAATACTTGCAATATTAGCATCAATGGCATTTTTGCAAGCAACGAAGTTTTCGTTTACATCTTCTGCTCTGGCTCGAGTACCAGCGACAAAAGTGTTTGGGATTAGTAGAGTCATTTAATTTGTCCTTTCATTTTTTATTAACTAACAAAATCCACCGATAATTATTTTTAAGTTAAATTTAACTGTTATTAAATTAACAGATTATTTAAGACATGTAAATTCCCTAAAACCATTGCAATAAAACGATTGTACTAGAATTATTGCAATAACTCTATGGTATTTTTATGCTTTTCGAGAACCTTAATTTGAATTTTCAAAACCCTTCAAATCAAA
>JAQUYY010000002.1 GCA_028691575.1 Candidatus Gastranaerophilales bacterium | reverse complement strand
GGTTTGCTTGACTTCCAGCGGGGTATATTCACAAATTTCAATCCCTGCTCTTCTTAATATCATTAGAATAACTCCTCGAGCTTCTGCAACAGGCATAATGGTTTTAGCGTTTTTAAAGTAAAAAAGTTTTTCAATAGAAGCAATATCGGGCTTGAATTTTTTTGTAAGAATATCCATATCTTCTGCGATTTCCAGCAATCTGTCAGGCGTAGAAAGATTTTTGCTGGTTTGAATAGAGCCGGAATCAATCAAGGCATAACTATTACAACCATTAATGCATTCAATATCTATTACACTGTAGCCTACAATTGCTACGCCGGGATCTATTCCAAATATTCTCAATGTTTACCTCTTTTTAGTCAATTTTAAAATTAAATCATTCCATATATCAATGGTTTCAGTATTTATAAAAAGTTTTCTTTCTACAAGGCTCTTTATTGTTGCATCATAGCAAATTAAAATCGCCTCATCTATATCATTAGTTTCTTTTAACTTATTTAAAACTATTTTTGTAAATTCTTCAGATCTTGTTTTTGCTTCGATTTTATCAGCTAAAAACACTATTTTTTCAAGTAGAGTCATATTTTTTTTGCCGATAGTATGCCATCTGATTGCAGATAAAATTTCATCATCCTGAATATTCAACTCTTTTTGTGCAACAAATGCGCTAACCGGTGCATGAAGTGTCTTGTAAGAATTTTTCTCCTCATCTGTTACATCAAGATTATTATCATCAATAATAGTCAAAAGTTCTTCTGCATCTAAGCATTTAGCACAATCATGCAAAAGACCTGTTAGTTTTGCTTTTTCAACATCGACGTTAAATTTTTCAGCTAAAAAACCCGCCATTTCTTGTGTTCCAAGAGAATGCAAATAACGTTCTTCATCACAAACTAATTTTTCTTTTATCCATTTATTTATATCCATAAAAATATTATACAATAGCCGACTAAAATTGCACATATATTAACTTTATTTTAAAATATAAATAGAAGGAAAATAAAATTATGCAAAACACACCTCGTGGATTAAGGCTTCATATCGGGATTTTTGGGAAAAGAAATGTCGGAAAATCCAGTATTATAAATGCTTTAACAAAACAGCAAATATCAATAGTGTCTGAAATCGCAGGAACAACGACTGACCCTGTTGAAAAAGCCATGGAATTATTACCGTTAGGACCTGTTTTATTTGTTGATACAGCGGGAATTGATGATAATGGGGCTTTAGGAGCTCAAAGAGTAGATAAAACTTTAAAAATTATCGATAGAATAGATTTAGCTATAATTGTCTGTGATTACAGAGGTTGGGACGATTTTGAAGCTAAATTGGTTAAAGAATTTGATAAAAGAAATGTTCCTTTTATTTCTGTCATAAATAAAATTGATGAAAAAACTATTTCTGAAGAAAAATCAAAATGCATAAAATCGCCGATATATACATCCGTTAAGGAAAATAAAGGGATTGACGAGTTAAAACAGCATATTATAAAATCGGCGCCCGAGGAATTTATGCAAACTCCAAGTATAGCATCAGACTTAATTCCGGCAGGAGAAATGGCAATTTTAGTTGTGCCTATCGACTTAGAAGCCCCTAAAGGTCGTTTAATATTACCTCAAGTTCAGACTATAAGGGATTTGCTGGACAATGATTCAATGGTCATGGTTGTAAAAGAAAGAGAATTAAGAGATGCCATAAATAGATTAAAAACACCGCCAGCTCTTGTTATAACAGATTCGCAAGCATTTTTAAAAGTTTCTGCCGATGTGCCGAAAAATATTAAATTAACTTCTTTTTCTATACTTTTTGCAAGATTAAAAGGGAATTTATCAGAATTTGTAAAAGGTACAATGGCAATAGAAAATCTGAAACCCGGAGATAAAATTCTGGTTTGTGAGTCTTGTACTCATCATCCGATTGCAGATGATATCGGAAAGGTTAAAATTCCTCGCTGGTTAACTCAATATGTTGGCGGAAAACTTGATTTTACGCACTATGCAGGTCATGATTTCCCCGAAAATATTAAAGAATATAAGTTAATTATTCATTGCGGTGCTTGTATGACAAACAGGCGTGAGATTTTATCTAGAATACTAAAAGCAAATGAAGCCAATGTACCGATTACAAATTACGGACTTGCGATTGCTTATTCTTTGGGAATTTTTGAAAGAGCATTAGAGCCATTCCCTGCTGCAAAACAAGTTTATGAAGAAGAAATGATTAAACGATGAGAAAAGAAAAAGACATTTTAGGCGAATTGTTAATTCCGCAAAATTCTTATACAGGAATTCATACGGAGCGTGCAAAAGAAAATTTTTCTGTTTCAGGCTACAAAATACATCCTGAATTCATTAAAGCATACGGAATGGTGAAATTAGCCTGTGCTACAACTATTTCAGGGCTGAAAAAATGGGATGAGACTAAATCCAATGCTATAATTGATGCTTGTAGCGATCTTATTGAAGGCAAATTGAATGAGTATATTGTAGTTGATGCTTTGCAAGGTGGAGCTGGAACTTCACTAAACATGAATGTTAATGAAGTAATTGCTAACAGGGCTTTAGAATATTTAGGCAATGAAAAAGGAGACTATGAAGTCATTAGCCCGATTTCTGATATTAATATGTATCAATCCACAAACGATACGTTTCCAACTGCTCTGAAAATTGCCTGTATCAAGCTGTTACGCCAACTTGAAACTCAAGTAATATCTTTGCAAGAAGTTCTTGAAAATAAAGAAAAAGAATTTGCCGATATTGTAAAAATAGCAAGGACTCAATTAACTGAAGCTGTTTTGACTACATTAGGAAAAGAATTTTCTGCCTATGCTGAGGCAATTTCCCGTGATAGATGGAGAATATACAAATGCGAAGAGCGTTTAAGAGTTGTTAATATCGGAGGAACTGCTATTGGAACAGGTCTTGGAGCTGAGAGAAAATATATTTTTCAAGTAATTGAAAATTTACGAGAAATTTCAGATATTGGTCTTGCAAGAGCCGAGAACATGGTTGAAAACACTCAAAATACTGACGTATTTAGTGAAGTTAGCGGGATTTTAAAAGCTCATGCTACAAATTTAATTAAAATCTCAAACGATTTAAGATTAATGCACTCTTTTAAAGAAATAACCTTGCCTCCGGTTCAAGCAGGTTCATCAATTATGCCGGGGAAAATAAATCCCGTAATTTTAGAAATGACATCTCAAATAGGATTAAAAGTTTTAGGGAATGATTCTATAATTAGCCATGCAACTGCACTTGGACAACTTGAGTTGAATCAAAACTTTCCTTTAATTGCGTTTTCCATATTAGAAAGTCTTGAATTACTTATTAATACTAATAAAATTCTTGTTGAAAAATGCATAAAAAGTATAAAAGCTAATAAAATTGCGATTTCTCAAAATTTAAATTCAAGTACAACATTATTAACAGCACTTTTACCTAAAATCGGATACAAAAAACTTTCCGAAATTTCGCAAAATTTAGAAAATTCACATTTGTCACCAAAAGATTATATTTTACAAAATAAACTTTTAACAGAAGAAGAATTTGAATATTTAACCTGTCCCGATGCCATTTTAGCTCTAGGGCATAAAAATTTTTAAAAATGAAGCATAGTGCGTATGATGCACACTTAAAACGTCATTGCGAGGAGTGCATTGACGTTGAATTAACTTATTTAATTACTACTCATACAGGTACTTTGCCGAACAACCGTAGCCTGAATTACTTGTTATTGTTGAGTTTTCTATGCAAGTTGTTTCCGGAGAATAAAGTCCTTTTGCGCCATATGGTATTAGTGCATTTGATATTATACTCATAGCAAATATATCTTTTCCTATTGTATTTGGTTTTTTAAACCCATTTATATCTATATTTATCCATCCACATCTTGTATAATCTCCTGATACATAGCTACAATTTGATTTTTCAACGCTAAACCTTACTAAACTACCATTATTTAAGATTAGACCCGGATTAGTTATATTTCCAATACCTGTATTATTTAAATAATACCAGCTATTTGCACCGCTATACCAACAACCTTCAGCGGTTGCTCCAGATCCGGTACCTCCGAATGCAGAAGTTCCGGAGCAATCCTTAATTATATTAAGTTTTAAAGCATAAGCATTTTTTAAATCTTCAGTTCCTGCATTATCTCCCGGAAATGCACCTGCTAAAGTACCGCCGTTATCTGCTATTATCATCAATGTTGCTTGAGTCAAATCTGAATACGATTTTTTCCACGCTGCTTTTAGCTCAGCATCACTTGTTGTACCAAATAACATCGGCGTAACTATGCTCGCAATTATTCCGATTATCGCAATGACTATCAATGTTTCCGCTAACGTGAAGCCTATTTTATTTGTTAATTCTTTCATTACTATCCTTTATTTTTTATTTTTAAATTATAACATATTCTCTATAGCGGATAATACTCTATTTAAATTATTAATCGAAAAAACTTTTTGATGATTTTTGTACTTTATTTAAAATATTTTCAAAACTTTCGACCGGAATGAATTTATATCCGCAATCTTCTGAAATCGTTCCACCCATAGTAAAAACTTCTTCCTGCGGGTAAAGTCTGCAAAGTAAAGCTCTTTGCTTATAGGCTGTGCAAATACCTTTTTCTTTATCAAGTTTGGTACATTCAAAAACAAGTCCTGTATCATTTTTATCAACGACTTTTAAATATGTATAAAAAAAATGCTGATTTTTCAATTTTTCAAATTCTTCTTCATCTTTTATTATATGAGATGCGGTTCTGACATAAATTGACTGACAGCAACGTCCGCAAGATTTACAGCTTCCTATTCGAACATATTTTTTTCCTGTTATTTTTGCAAAAAATTTTCTAATTTCAAACCAATGAGTTTTTAAATAATTTATCATTTGTTTTACCTATTGTCCGAATAGACTTTAATTGAACATTAAATGGAATTATTGGTATCCTATTAATGCAGCTTGGTTGCTCATTTTCTTAATTTTGGTGAATTATTAATTATTTTAGCACACTTTGTCATTCTTGACCTACAAATATCCAATTCTTTTGAGGAAGGATCAAGTTTTGTACATCGACTATAGGCATGAAATGCTCTTTCATACTCTCTTTTTGCAAAACAAGAATTTGCTATATCAAAAGAAAAATTAAACGCATTTTGAATCGGATCTAAAATAATTCTGATTTCATTTATTTTATCTCGATACAAAGCATCTTCAGTATGATTTAAAAATAAATGATTTTCATAATACCAAAGAGCATATAAATAATTATTTTTTTTATAATATTTTTCCGCCAAACGAAGCTGATTTTTATTATCGGTTAATTTTTTATCTAAATATTTTTTCAAGATTTTTATTCTTTTTGAAAGCTCTTTTGATGCAAATCCCAGTCCTTTTGATACATATAAGTACCTTTGATAAGCGCAAAAGGCTTCTTCGTACAGTCCTAATTTTTCATATGCAATTCCAAGACTGCAAATGGTTTCTTCTTCGCCATCTCCCAGTATAATGCCATTTATCCAGTATTTTACAGCATTTTCATATTTTTCTGCCATATAAAAAATTGTGCCTAAATTCAAATAGGCTTTTTTTATAAGAGGATATGCCTTTATTGCTTTATGATAAGCAATAGCAGCTATTTTTAAACTTTTTTTCTTTTGAGCGGATCTTGCTACTCTATAATTATTTGTTGCGGCATCTAAAAAATTCTTTAGCCTTGCTTGAAAATTCCTTCTCTCTAAAGTCTTTTCATGAAAAGAATATTTTAAATATTGTTCATAATATCGAAAAGCATTTATTTTATCGCCAATTTTATCATAAGCTGCACCTATATTTCGCAATAATTTAGGCTCATCAGGAACTTTAATAGAGCCTTTTATCCAGATATTTATGGCTTCATGAATTTGACCTCTTGAATAATAAGCATTGCCGATATTCAAATAACATACGATAAAACTATCATCTATAGTTAAAGCCCGTTGCCAAAATTCAACGGCATCATTAACATTCTTCATTTGATATACACAATTGCCCAGGTTTATTAATGCTTCAACCTGATTTGGATTTGCATTTAAAATATTTTGAAAAAGGGTTACCGCTCTTTCAATGTTTTTGTTTTTATAAGCAGTAACTGCATCGACAAAAAGATCTTTTATTTCTTTTTTGCTAATGCTTGTTTGAAATTCTTCAGCTTGTTTGTGCTCAAGAATTTCCTCTTCAAAATCTAGTGTTTCTATATTTTCATCAACCGTCATTTTAATATAAAATAGCTTTCTTATTAACTAACTGCTATTTAGAATAAATCGTCGAATTCACCGCTTCCAAGAATCGCATTTGCAAGATCTTCATTACTTATCTCATATTTACCGTTGTCAATTAACGATGAGATTTCGCCCAATGAATTATCATCTTCATTTAATGAATTAAGAACAAGACTTTTGTATTTGTTCATATCTTTTTCTTGTTCGTATAATTTTATAGCTTCCTCAGAAATTGATGATTGATCCATTAAGCTATCGGATTTAGCATATGGATTTTTGTTTTTTTGGATACCTTCCAGCCTTGCAAGTTCTTGTTGTTGCTTAATGGTGGAATTATTGCTCAATGTACTTTGATCTGTTATGTTATTAAGCATTTACCTCTCCCCAACTTTAGTTTGATGCGCATATAAATATAGTATGGCATATTTTGACTGTTCAGTAACAATCATATGGAGTATTTTTCTAGTCCATATGGTTAATTTTTTAATAAATATAACTAAAAAAATACCTTGTTAGGTATGCAAGGTATTTTTTTTGCATCTTATATTGTTAGTTGAATTTATTGAATTGAGGGAAGCAAAATGCATAATTTAAAAAAAATATTAACTGCTTTTTTTATTGGAATAATGGTTTTTTCTTTAAATATACAAAATGTAGAGGCAAACAGCTTTTTTAAGGACGAAGAATTAACAATAAGCCTTTATGAAAAAATAAACCCATCCATTGTTGCTATTAATGCAGATATTTCCGATGGAATTTCTAGCGGAACAGGATGTATCATTGCTGAAGACGGAATAATTTTAACAAGCAGTCACGTTATTGAAGGTTCACAAAAAATAGAAGTAACTCTTTATAACGGAAAAGAATATACGGCAAATGTAATGGGAATAATGGGTGAAAAAAGTGATCTGGCACTCTTAAAAATAAATTGTGATCAAAAATTAAAAATCGTAAAACTTGGAGATTCTCAAGAGATAAAAGTTGGTCAAAAAGTGTTGGCAATAGGCAATCCTTTTGGATTTAACGGTACTTTAACAACCGGAATTATCAGCAGAATTGATTATAAAAGAAATAAAATCCAAACTGATGCAGCAATCAACCCGGGGAGTTCCGGCGGTCCTCTTTTAAACACTAACGGCGAGGTTATCGGAATTAACCAATCAATATACAACCCCGATAATAATCAGTCTAACATTGGTATAGGTTTTGCTGTTCCTGTTAATGCGGCAAAAAGATTTATTGCCAAAATGCAATCCGAAAACGGATTATTAACCGTTAAGAATGAAAGCACAAAATAGTTAATAAGCTTTATGAGATTCTTTTTTAAGTTCTTTTTGAATAAGGGGCAATATTTCATTTAATGATTCATTTAAATTTTTATGAATTATGCACCCTGCAGCTAATTTATGACCGCCGCCACCGAAAAAACCTGCTATATTGCCAACATCAAAACTATTGCTTCTAAAACTTATTTTGGTATCACCTTTTGTTGTTTCTTTTAAAACCATTGCAACTTTTACTGTATTTACCTGCCTTAAAGTCTCTGAAATGCCGTCCAAATAATCATCCGAAGCATTAAAGTCTTTTAAATCTTTTCTTGTTATCAGAGAATAAGCAATTTGATTATTTTCAACGAAAACAGAATTTGCAACTGCCCATGCCTGAATTTTCACCATTTCCAGCGGTTTATTTTCATAACAATTTTTATAAATTTCTTTAGGATTTGCACCGTATTCGATTAATTTTGCTGCAATTTCAAAAACATTAGGTGTAGTATTTTCAAATTTAAACCCGCCTGTATCGGTAAGAATAGCTGTATAAAGGTTTATTGCAATATCTTGAGTCAAATTAACCTTAAAAGGTTCGATTAAACTATAAATAATTTCCCCGGTTGCTGCTGCTTCGTGGATTATATAGTTTATATCCCCATAAGCATTATTTGTTACATGATGATCTATATTGATAGTTTTTCTGGCATTTTTAAAAAGTTCTCTGGCTTCGGCAAGTCGTTCAATATCCGCCACGTCAAGGGCTATTGCCAAATCATATGTACTATATAATTCTTCGCTGCCGGCAAATTTAACAAAATCAATTCCGGGTAAGAAATTATATATCTCAGGTTTTCTTGAAATTATAACTGTATCGATTTTTTTAATATGATCAAATTGTTCAATTATTTGCTTCATGGCAAACATAGAACCTAACGTATCGCCATCCGGACCAACGTGAGATAATATTACAATATTATTGGAGTTTTTTACAGCTTCGAGTATCTTAAAAATAGTTTCCATAATCATCACTTTTATTTTATTATTTAGTTATAGGAAAATTTTATCATAAAAGGAGAATAGTTTTGGATTTTATCTTGCACATGGGTTATGTACTCGGAATTTTAGGGCTAATAGTCCTTTCTTGCGTAGTTTTTACAAATGCAATCGAACATTTAGGCGAAGAGCTTAACCTTTCAGAAGGTGCCGTTGGAAGTGTTTTAGCCGCTGTAGGCACAGCTCTTCCTGAGACCATCGTTCCTTTGGTAGCAATTCTTGGGGCTTATATAACCGGCTCTAATATCGAAACCGGTCAAGAAATTGGTGTCGGTGCTATTTTAGGTGCTCCGTTTTTGCTTGGCACACTTGCTTTTTTCGTAACAGGTTTGGCTGTTATTTTTTATAAAAACATGGGCAAAAGATCTCTTGAAATGCCTGTTAATACAAGTATTATGTTTAGAGATTTGCATTATTTTGCCTTGGCATACACAATAGCCGTTGCATCATCTTTTATTCCCTCAATTACAATAAAACATGTCATTGCAGTATTATTAATTTTTATGTATGGGCTATATGTTTTTAAAACAATTCGTGATGAAGCAAAAACGCCTCATAGTGACGTTGAAGACCTAGATATTCTATATTTAACTAAATTTATTAATGTTTCAGGCAAATTTCATCTGGCTGCAATACTTTTGCAGGTATTAATTTCATTATTAGGAATAATTTTCCTTGCTCATTTATTTGTTGGGCAATTAAAATTCTTTTCTGCGCTTTTAAGTATAAATCCTCTGATTTTAAGTTTGATTATAACGCCGATTGCAACTGAATTGCCTGAAAAATTCAATAGTGTAATATGGATTAAAGCAAGAAAAGATACTCTTGCTATCGGAAATATAACGGGAGCAATGGTTTTCCAAAGTTGTATCCCAACAGCTGTAGGACTTGCATTAACGCCATGGGTGTTAACAACAAGTGCATTGATAAACGTAGCAATTGTTTATTGCTCTGTTTCGGTTGTTTATTTTAATATTGTTAAAAATAAAGGGGTACTTTGTCCGTCAGCATTGATGTATGGCGGATTATTCTATTTAATATATTTAATTTATGTTATTTTACACGTCAAAGGAATTATATAAATGAAAATAGGTATTGTCGGAATTGGCGCTGTTGGAGGTTATTATGGTGCAAAACTTGCGCAAGCCGGTTATGATGTAACTTTTATCGGAACGCCAAATAGTGTTGAAGTTTTAAGTAAAAAAGGTCTTAAAATAAAAAGTTACAAGGGTGACTTCCATTTAAAAAATATAAAAGTATTTCATGATTTCAAACATATTAATGATGCTGATGTTATATTATTTTGCGTAAAATCATACAATACAGAAGCAATAGCAAAAGCCTTAAAGCCGAGAATTTCAAAAAAAACAGCAATTGTTTCTATGCAAAACGGTGTTGATAATGAAGAAGTTTTGGCAGATATTTTTGGAAAAGACAGAATAATCGGTGCCGTTGTTTATATAACTTCAAGCATGCCGGAACGTGGAATTATTAACCATACTGCATATGGAAATCTTGTTATCGGCGAAATGAACGAACAAGAAACAGAGCGAATAAAAACATTGGAAAAAATGTTTTTGAATGCAGGTGTAGCCACAAAAGCAACAACTAAGGTAAGAAAATATTTGTGGAAAAAATTAATGTTGAACATTGCCTACAATGGTTTTGCAGCTTTAACGGGCAAAAATTTTGAGAATTACCATAAAATACCTCAATTGAAAGATGCTTTTTACGGTATATTAAAAGAAGTGCAGCTTGTTGCAAAACATGACGGCTATATTATTACAAATGAAGATGTTAATGAAGCATTAGAATTTACGAAATCAGCACAATTTAGAGAATTTAAACCTTCAACCCTGCAAGATGCCGAGGCTGGAAAGCCTTTGGAAATAGATGCATTGCAAGGTGCTGTCATAAGAACTGCCGAAAAACATAATTTAGATATTCCGATGAATACGCTGCTTTATGCTCTTTTAAAGTTAAAATTTCATCAATAATCTAGATTTTTACATCAACACCATAAAAATCCAAATATCTCATAAAAGCTGTTTTTTCTTTGAGTGAGTATAAAAGTACCTCCTTTTTTTCACAGGCTTTTATACAATTTTTTATAATTTTTTCAATCTTGGCGGAATTTTTTCTATCGGCATATTCTTCTATATTATCAATATCGTCAATTAAGGCTCTCATAACGTCAACGCAATTATTTTTGATTCCTGAATTATAATTTACGTCAATAATATTAATAGAAAAAAAATCTTCTATTAATATATTTTCCGGTGCAGGATCTATGGAATGCCCCATTTTATTCAGTTTCACTAATATTTCAACCAAATTCTCATATACTTTTAACGGCATTTTCGATAGTAAATTTATTCGATTGTTATAATCTTTTTCATCTAAATAATCGAGCATTAACAAATCCGTATGTCCATTTTTATGATAACTTTCACCGGGTACTTTTAAAATTACTTTTATATCATTACCCAATTTAGCTATTGGCTGACCAACGTTTATTCCTTCTTTTCCAATATTATCTTCCATTATTTTAATTTTTTTAGTTTGGTCATTTTTAAAATCAATTTCATTATATCCGAGAGTTACTCTTAAAAGATATTTGTTCATATTGGGAATATTATAAATAGCGGCTTCTCCACCTTGTGCAAATTCTCCTGTATTTTCTATTATATTTAAAATAAATTTTTCAACAGATTTTTCTTTTGAAACAGGTACTTTTCTATAATCATTTAAAAAATTCTGTCCTGTCGGGATTGTTTCTTTTCCTGAGAAAGAAATTTTTGTGTAGTAATTTAGAGGTAAACTTAATGAATGCAAAGAATTTTGTATTTTAAAATTTTCCTTAAAATCGCTTTTTTTAAGAAAAAATGAACTATTTTGTACTTGATGAGGAGTTACAAAGATTCTATTTTTTAAATTATTGCTAGAATACAGACCTGTTTGCATAATTTTAGCCTTAAGTAAAAACTTCTTACCTTGTAAAAACACATAAAAATAAAAAGTGCTTCAATAAAATTAAATCGCTACTCTCGGCAATGCTTATTTCTTGAGTGGGATATTTTATAGCATTTAGTTAATACCCTGAATGTAAATTATCAATCTGAAAATAGCACCAAAAATGGCGTTTGTATCATTTTGATTTAATCATTAAAATTTCTAAACCTCAATAATAAAAATATGCCGCGACACAGAATTGAACTGTGGACACAAGGATTTTCAGTCCTTTGCTCTACCAACTGAGCTATCGCGGCATATCTTATTAAATTGTCTTTTTGTTTTGGTAGAGCAATGTTGCTCTAGAATTTTTATTTTTTGCCTCGTGAACTCGTCAAAGGAGCTATCGCGGCATATCTTATTAAATTATTCCATATAAATGGTACTATTATCTGTTGTTTCGTCTTTTGACTTCTTATATCATATATAATAAAGATTTTTCGTCAACATTTTTCTAAAAAAATAAACTTCCGTCAATAAACGGAAGTAACTGATGTAAATATACCTTTTTTAAGCAAGTATTCTTGGTTTATCCGAATATATGTAATCTCTTATGATCATATTATCAGATTTTTTTTTATCGAAAAATTCTTTTTTACAAAAATCATCAATCCTTACAGCAGTAAGTTTTATAGGTTTCGATAAAGTTTTAACTTCATTTTGCATAACCTCAATCTCCTCAACTTTAATATCATTTTCTGCTAAAAACATTTTTTTTCATTGACTATTTTGTTATCCGGCAGATTATAAAAAATTTATACTTTAATTAGACCTGTTGTGATAACCGAAATATCTTATATAATGTTTTTATGAAAAAAATTGTTTTAATATTTTCGATACTGATTTTTAACATCTTTTTTGCCAGAATTATTCTTGCAAAAGATGTTTTACCTTATTACAAAAATCATATTCAAAACTATGGCATTGGAGTTTATGCAATTCCAAATGAAGTTGAAATCTATGATTCTGCTGACAAAAATTCTCCTATAACTGAAAAAATAAGATGGAATATAAACGGTGTTGCTTATGAAAAAAATCCTTTTGCCGCAAAAAAATCTTTTATTTCATTTATCCCCTCAAAAAATCTCGTTTTTTTAGCTGTATCTGATGAAACAAGTGATTGGGTTGAAGTTATTTATAATCAAGAAGGAAATTCAAAGGGATGGATAGAAAAATCGAAAGATAATAATTTTTATACCTGGAAAGATTTTATGAACAAATATGGTCGAAAATACGGATTATATTTTTTTGCTGATATAGAAGATACCAAAAAAACTCTTTATACTTCTCCTGATACAAACGCTCAAATTGTGCGTGGAATAATTTATAAATCCATAAAAATTGACTTGAAAATTATTAGAGGAAATTGGGCGTTAGTTCAAATTCTTGATTACGATAAATCAACTCATGTCGGTTGGATAAAGTGGCGAGAAGACAATGGATATTTATATTTATTTCCGAAGCTAAATAATAACTAAAATCCTATTATTTTTTAGAAAATACATTATTTGAATGTATTTAAAAAATAAAAATGGTATTATATTTATTACTATTAGAAAAAACAGATGCATTATTATGAAAAGAAAATTTTTAGGTATTAAATTTAATTGTTGCGGAACTTATGCTCGAATTTATCAAAATAAAGATGGGACAGCATATATCGGCAGATGTCCAAAATGTTTAAAACCTGTTCGCATAAATATCGGACAGGGTGGCACAGATAACAGGTTTTTTGAAGTTAATTAAGGAAATTATATGAAAATTCTTGGCATTATTCCTGCAAGAGGCGGTTCAAAAGGGATTCCTCGAAAAAACATAAGGTTATTAGCAGGAAAACCATTAATAGCTTATACAATAGAAGCTTCTTTAAAGTCAAAATACATAGATAGAACTATTTTGTCAACAGAAGATGCTGAAATAAAAGAAATAGCTCAAAAATTTGGTGCAGAAGTTATGGATAGACCTTTTGAATTAGCTCAAGACGAGACCAAAACAGCTCCTGTCCTCACGGATATTGTTAATAAACTTGAACATACAGGCTATTCTCCTGATATTGTGGTTCTTTTACAGCCAACCTGTCCATTAAGAGACGAAAACGTAATAGATGCAGCTATAGAAAAACTTATTAATGCAGATAATGACTCGATTTTTACCTGTTCAGCGTATTCTTTGACTCATGCACTTTGGAAAAAAGAATTAGACGGTACAATGTCTTGTTTATATGATTATCATTTACGTCCAAGAAGACAGGATACTCATCTGCATCAACGGATGTAATGCGAAGATGGCGCATTATATGCAATAAAATATGATGCTTTCAAGCAATATAATGACTTTATCGGAAATAATCCCTGTATTTTCAAAAGGGTAAAAACCGTTGATATTGATACTTTAGACGATTTTAAATATGCTGAACAATTTATTCTGATGAAATAATTTTTTCTTTTCCGGATTATTTTCTGCCCCTTTTAGCTCCTATTTTATGAGCAAAATTTTATTTATTAAATTTGTTTAATTATTGAGAATCATTATAGCCTGATTTTATTGTATAATTTCATTATTCTATTACAAAAATTTGAGGAGATGAAAAATGAAAAGTAATGTAGTAAAACAAGGTATAGACAGATCAGCCCACAGAGCTTTATTATATTCAACAGGCATAACAAAAGATGAGCTAAAGAAGCCTTTTATCGGTATTGCAAGCAGTTTTTCAGACCTTGTCCCCGGACATGCCGGAATGAGAGATTTAGAAAGACAAATTGAAAAAGGTATACATTCAGGTGGCGGGCATTCTTTTATTTTTGGAACTCCTGCTGTTTGTGACGGTATTGCTATGGGACATGAAGGAATGAGATATTCTCTTCCCTCAAGAGATTTAATTGCCGATTGTGTTGAACTTGTTGCATCTGCTCATGCGTTAGATGGGCTTATTTTATTGACAAATTGCGATAAAATAACTCCGGGAATGCTAATGGCTGCAATTCGTTTAAATATTCCTTGCATTGTTGTTACAGCCGGTCCAATGCTTGAAGGTCACTGCAAAGGAACTGATTTGTCTTTAATTAGAGGAACTTTTGAGGCTGTAGGACAATATAAAGCAGGTAATATCAACGAAGAAACCCTTTATGAAATGGAAATGGCTTCATGCCCGGGAATAGGCTCTTGTCAAGGCTTATATACGGCAAATACAATGGCTTGCTTAACAGAAGTTATGGGAATGAGTTTGCCGGATTGTGCAGCAGCTTCAGCTGTTTCTGCCAAAAAGAAAAGAATTGCTTTTGATAGCGGTGTAAAAATAATTGAACTTGTTAAAAATCAGGTTTTACCGTTATCTATAATTACAAAAGAATCTATTAGAAACGCTATTATTACTGATTTGGCTCTTGGCGGTTCAACAAATTCTATTTTGCATTTATTAGCCATCGCAAATGAAGCAAATTTAAATATAAGTTTAAGCGATTTTGAGGAATTGAGTTTTAAAATTCCTCAGATAATCAAATTAGACCCTTCAAGCACTTTAACCATGACCGATTTAGACAATGCCGGAGGTATTCCCGGCACTATAAAAACGCTTTATGGCAAAACACCGGAATTTAATGATGCCAAAACTGTTTCAGGGTTAACAATTAAAGAAATTGCTCAAAGGGCATGGGTAAATTCTGATGTTATAAGACCTTTGGATAATCCTATAACTTCAAACCCCGGGCTTGCTGTTTTATATGGAAATATTGCACCGGATGGCTCTGTTGTTAAAATTTCAGGCGTAGACAAAGAATGTTTGAAATTTAAAGGAATTGCAAAAGTTTTTGATGGGGAAGAAGCCTGCATGAATGCGATAAATGCTGATGAAATTAAATCAAGAGATGTTGTTGTTATCAGGTATGAAGGCCCCAAAGGAGGACCCGGCATGAGAGAAATGCTTGCTCCCACCTCATCAATCGTAGGGAAAGGTCTTGGAAAAGAAGTTGCATTAATTACAGACGGCAGATTTTCAGGAGGGACAAGAGGACTTTGTATAGGTCATATTGCTCCGGAAGCAGCTCAAGGCGGGCTAATCGGATTAATTAAAAACGGTGATGAAATTAATATTGATATCGAAAAACGCATTTTGAGTTTAAATGTTACTGATGAAGAAATTGAATTAAGAAAAAAATCATTTAAAATACCTGAAATAAGCTCAGGAAAAGGGGTTCTTGCTAAATATGCAAGAACCGTATCCTCAGCAACTTATGGTGCTGTTTCCAGCATTGTGTCTGGCTAAGTTGATAACTCCAAATAATTTATCGGAATTTGAGGAAAATTATTTTCATCAAACACAAAATCAATTATTGTTGATTTAATATTTTGATTATCATTAAATATGATTTTATTGATTAAATTTATGTTTTCAGGCTCTAAATTTAAGATTGTTGTTTGATTCAGCAATTTTTCATAAGAATCTACAATAAAGTTTGAAGATTGTATTTTTTGCATACAGTATTTGAAATGGTGCTTATGAACTTCGCTAAAATTAAGGTTATTATCAGTATTTTTACATTGCTTATTTTTAACGGAATTATTTTGAGAAACAAAGCCCACCAGCTCTAATGAAACATTTTTAAAAGCTAAATTTGAAAAATAATCGTAAGTAAAATTAATTTTATCATCTATCAGTTCTTTTGATTTGTTTAAAATCCAATCAAGACAAGGCTTATAAGCATAAAAATCGGAATTTTTAATTAAAAAATTGATTGAAGTATCAGGTCTTATACATTCTGAATAAATTATATCTGATAACTTGTATTTACTGTTAATAAAATCTTTTGGAGAGGCAATTTTGTATAAACAAATATCATCTGTGGTGTTTTCCGATAAATAATTAATGGTTATATTTTCAATATTTACAAGTTCATTTAAAACCTGAAAATTATTTTCTTTTAGATACTTGTATCCAATATTTTTTATAAAATTTTCTTTTAAAAACTCCTCTTTTAATTTTAGTTGCCGTTGGGTTTTAGTAATTTGTAATTCGGTCTTAATTTTTTTAAGTTCTTTTGCAACAAAACAATTAAATTTTTCCTTGTCATTTTTAATATGAGTATAAATCAATACATTTTTTAAGCTATCTTTTATTACAGAGCTGTTAAGATTTAATGTATTATCAGAATTTTTAGAAAAAGCACAAAAGTTTACGATTTTTTGTTTGGAATCATAATCAAAAGAATAATCACTAATGATTTCTAAAAAAGGCTCGTTTAGAAGTTTTTTAGTTTTTAGCCAATTTTTAGTATCTATATAGCCTTTATTTCTAATATTTTCAACAAATTCTTCAAAAATATTTATCTGATTAAAAATTTCTTTGGTAAATTTTAAATTTAAGACATATGCTTTATTTCTATAAATAATCGGAGAAATTACAGGTTCCTGATTTTTTACAAAAATAGGGGTATTCAATTTTGCGAAACATCTTACCATATTACCAGCCATTATTTTTTTTACATTGTCATAATATCACCTGTTTTTGATTTCAAGTACAATATATTTTCGGTTTCATAATTTTTTCGAAAAAATTATTTTATTTGCTATACTAAAGAAATAAATTTAAGGAGTTTAAAAAATGAACTTGAAAAAATATATTGAACATACATTACTTAAGCAAGATGCAACAGAAAATGAAATCAGACAGCTTGCAAAAGAAGCTATAGATAACGATTTTTTAGGAATTTGTGTTAATCCTGTTAATGTCAAAATTGCAAAAGAATTTTTAGCAGGTTCGAAGATTAAACTTGTAACAGTTGTCGGATTTCCTTTCGGAGCAAGCCATTCAGATGTAAAGGCATTCGAGGCGGAACAGGCAATTAAAGATGGTGCCGATGAAATTGATATGGTCATTAATATTGGGGCATTAAAAGACAAAAATTACAGAAAAGTACAAGATGATATAATAAAAGTAGTTAGAGCATCAGGAGATAAATCTGTAAAAGTCATAATTGAAACAGATTTGCTGAGAAAAGAAGAAATCATTTTGGCATCAGGAATTTGTGCAAAAACAAGTGCAAAATTTGTCAAAACATCAACAGGTTTTGTAAAAAACGGAACAGGCGCAAAAGCTGAAGATGTAAAACTGATGTATGATACAGTTAAAGCTTATGGACTACAAGTCAAGGCTAGCGGAGGTATCAGAACAAAAGAAGATGCTTTAGCTATGATAGAAGCAGGTGCAACAAGACTTGGCACAAGCTCAGGCATAAAAATCGTAAAAATATGAGGTTTTTATTTTGAAACAAAGTTATACAGGAGCTTTGCATATTCATACCAGCTATTCAGACGGTTCTTCTGATATTAAAAATGTGGCAAAAGAGGCTAAAAGGGCAGGGTTGTCATGGATTATAATAACTGATCATAATTCATTAAAAGGTATTGATGAAGAAGGCTGGCATGACGGACTTGCAGTAATTGTCGGAAATGAAATCAGCCCCAAAAAAGGAAATCATTATCTTGCTTTTGATACAAAGACCGAAATTTCGCATGAAATCGGCTATGAAAATTATATTAAAGAAGTGAATTCTCAAGGTGGGACTGGTTTTATAGCACATCCTGATGAGAGTGATAATAGAAAAAACCACTTTCCTCCTCTAAAGTGGGAAAACTGGGATACAAAAGGTTTTGATGGGTTGGAAATTTGGAATTGGCTATCAGATTGGGTTGATAATTATGATTCTGGTAAAAAATTTCAGCATTATTTTTTTAAAGACAGAATTTTAAAAGGACCTTCAAAAAAAACGCTGGAATGGTGGAATAAATTAAACTTAGACAATCCTAAAATCGTTCCTGCTATTGGTGGAGCTGATACACATGCCTTGAAATACAAATTTTTAGGGTTGAATTTTGAAGTTTTTCCTTATTATAATTCTTTTAAAACCTTATCAAATGTCATTTATTTGGATAATGAACTTTCAAAAGACTTTGATACTGCCAAAAACCAAATATTAACTGCTTTAAAACAGGGCAATAATACAATAGTCAACCGAACATGGAATAAAAATAAAAAAAACCCATTATTTTATATTGAAAATAAAAATGTTGTAGGTTTGCCGGGAGAAACAATAACATATGATAATTACACAAAAGCTGTTGTAAAACTTCCTCATCGAGCAAAAATACGGCTTATTTATGATGGACAGCTTGTTTGGGAATGCGAAAAAGAAGAATTACTTTTTGAATATTTGGATAAAGGCAAATATAGAGTTGAAATATACTACAAAGACTATCCTTGGGCTTTTTCAAATCCTATAAATCTTATTTAATGTAAATATTTGCTAAGCACATAAGCAATAATCAAAATTCAGATGTTTTTAAAAATTGTAAAATAACAAAGATTTAAAAAATGCTTATTAAAAATTCAACGCCACAAGTTTATTCGTCCAATTTTATTTCTTTTAGAGGAAATAAGCAGATTCCTGATATTTTAGGCAGTTTGCCGCAGGATATTTTTATAAATACTTCTAAAGTAAACCAATATAAAATTGATAAAACAATTAAAGAATTAACGCCGATTATTAATAATCAAATAGTTGAAAATCTTTTTGTAATCGACAAAAACGGAGAAATCATTCCTAACCTTATTAAAAAAGGAGATTTTGATTTCGTAGGCTTATCAAAAAAAGAAACAAAATTTATTGAGAAAAAAGGTGATTGTACGATGTTACACAATCATCCGGAGGAAATAACGTTAAGCGTTACAGATATAAAAAACTTATTTGATTATAATTTACATCAAATTACCGCCATAACACCTGGTGGAGGTTGTTATACGCTTAAACGAAACAGTTTGAATGAAAATATTTCTTCTGATAAAAATATTTATAATTATTTATCACAAATGAGAGATGACGAGTCAATGGAAACTTCTAAATTGAGAGAAATGGAATATTCATCAAGAGCCCAAAAATTAAAAATCCTAAATAATTGGAGAAAAGATAAAATAGAAAAGTTTGCTCTGGATAATAATTTAACTTATGAGCATAAAGAAGGCAAATATATTTCTGTTGCCAAAACTCTACCATTTACTATAAGTGATATGTATGCAATATACGATCCATATGATTAATTAAAAAATCGGACGGTTAAAATCCATAAAAATCTCTGAAATAAGCTTGCCTGAATTGTTTTTATATTTTATAGTTACTCTTTTTACTATGACTTGACCTTCATCGTCGGAAATCAGATCCTCACTAAATGTTTCTGCCTGAAAGTCACCATCATTAGTATATTCTGAAGTTATTTCAGGTATTTCCCCGATATCAAAATTCTGTTGAATTGACCAATTTGTATCAATATCATTAAGATAAACTCTGGCTAAATTATTTGCAAGGTTTATATTCTCGTTATGTGCCGAAACATCAAAACCTTCCGTAATAGGAAGCCCGATGCCCATTACTAAAATTGAAAAAATAACAGTTGCCATAACAACTTCCATTAATGTATAACCTTTTTTAGTTTTTATATCTTGGCACATTTTTAGCAATTCCTTTAATTTTGTATTCTTTATCACGAATTTGCAAACTCCATTCGACAGCTTTTATAAGCGCATATTGACTTGATGCTGTTACTCCTGATATTCCTCCTTTTAATACCGAATCACTTGTTCCGTTATTATAATTTAAAAAATAATTAATCGAATTTGTTGATTCAATATCAGATACCAATTTATTTGCATAACCCGACTGATAAGCAAAATTACTGAATGGAAGCGTATTTTTATCCCAATTTGCCGGAGTTTCAGCGATAAATTCAATTAAATTCTGCTCATCATCAATTAAAAATGCTTTCAGTATATAATTGCCATCAGTATTTTCTTCTAAAAACACTATTGAATTATCGGTACTGACAGAATAACTTATACTGTTCGCCGACAAATAAAAAAAATGTCCGGCAGGAAAAATATATGATGCCTTGCTGATTTCTTCCATTATTAATGAAGATGAAAATCGTCCGTTGTTCACTCGTTCAATCATTCCGGCATGATCGTAAGAGTTTTGAAATATATTAGAAGCAAATCCGGCCATTCCCATGGTCAAAACTGATAACGTTGCAACGGTTATCAACAATTCAATTAAACTAAAACCTTTATTATTGAATAAAAACATTACCTGATCCTTTTTCCAGTACAATTGTTGAAAAATTTTGTGAATCGTATCCCACATCTATTGAGCAATTTTGTTCCAAGGGATTGTTATCGGAATCAACCGGAATTCCTGAGGAATTAAAATATATTTCAGAGCAGGAATTTGACAATATAAAAATATTTTCCTCCAGCACTCCTGAAGTTGCATCAAAATTATTGTTATTAGTAATATTTTCCGAATCAGCTTCTATTGTATAAGTATTATTTCCTGTTGTTAAATCGATTTTTGTTATAAACCCTTGTGAACGTGCATAATATCTTGCTTTTTTTATAGAAAAAGTAACTTGATCAGCAGAACTTTTTATATTTTGAAGTCTAATCATCCCGTTAAATGTTGTCATCCCCGATAACAGCAAAAAACCTGCCAGCGAAACTACTGTCATTAATTCCAGTAAGGATACTCCGTTTTTTTTATTCATAGATGTTTGACTCATTTTTACTAATCATTCTCCAATCAGATTCTGCTAAACCTATACTTGTACTCGGAAATAAATTGGCATAACTTGGCGGTAAATCTTCTAAATTAGAGAATCTGTCTTCTGCACCCCAATTTCGATTAGGAGCATTATAATAATTTCCGCTCCATAATCCTGTTGCGTACTGACTTCTAAAAAGCTGAATAAATCCGCCGGCAATGTTTGCATCTTTTCCGCTCCAGTTTTCAAGAAATCTGGGAAAATTTTCAAGACCGCCACTATATTGTCCATATTTGGTCGGATTATTTCCTGTAATAAAAACTGTATTATACGTAGTATTAGAGGCAGTTGGCTTTATAGTTGAACTGTTGCTGTCATTCCAGGAATTTGACAAAAGTGTTATTGCATCGGAAATAATTGCACAAGGCTGCCATGTATCGACATTCGGATCGGATGATGTATGAAGATTAAAATCTCCTTGCACATAAACCGGCATGTCGGTTACAAATGTTGATGCATCAGGCAGTTCCCCAGCATTTTTTAATTTAAATCCGGCGACTTCTCTGCTGCTGTCAGGACTAAATTCATTGCCATCACTATCTTTTATGGCATCATCTCTTGTCATGTAAATAAGTCCGTTAGTTGGATAACCTATTTGAGTTGCAAGTTTTTCAACGTCAACTTCTGTTACTCTTATTTTTTGGGAAGTTCCGTATTCTCTCTGGTCATAAAATGTCACGTCCTTTAGTGCATAACCGATATCTGATGACTTATAACTATTTGTTACTCCGTTATAAGTTATTTCGTAAATTGTATTACTTTTGGTTTTTCCTTCAGCTAAAACGTTTATTTTTAAATCAGAATTTGTATCATAATATCCACCCGGTTCAAATGATTGCAAATCGGGAACTTCCAGGACGGTTGCTCCGAGATTTTTGTCTCTAACTGTTCCACCCCAAGCATTTTGAGCAATATCAATCCAATCTTCATTATCAGCATCCATTGAACTTGTCATTGTTACTAATGAACCGTCTTCATCATCTTTTGATATTCGTACAGTGCCGTTAATAGCAGTACTGTCCAGCCTCCCTCTATGAATTTCACCCGCAGAAGTTAAGCTGTCAGTATAAATATTCAATGTGTTATTTGCGTTCAAATACAAATCACTATTGGTATGAATTAACCCGTTTAGATTAAAATTCGGGCCGGGTAATATTTCCAGCTCATCCTGAAAAAAAATCTGGTACATAAATAAAGTTGTTCTTTTAGCAACAATATCCTGACTCATCCCAACCCATCCATAACCTTCCGAAAAAGCAATTGCTTCGATATTCATTTGATAAGCCGTAAAACTTTGTGATTTTGTCCAGTCTTGTGCTTCTGTAATGGCGTATCTAATTGTTATTTCCCTATTATCTTCATCAGATTGATAAGTAAATTCATAATAATCATTACTTCCGTTAGGAATAAAAGTTTCATCATCAAAAGCTCTTTGTGTAGGAGTTAAGCCTGAATCATCCGCACTGCTTCCCTGAAAAGATATGTAAGGCTCAAGAAAAACCAGATCTCCATTATTAAAAGCCTTACCTGCCTTATATTTTGCTCTTTTTAATCCCGATAAGCACGCAAATTCCAGCCTGGTTCTGATTTTTTCATCATTTGTCAGTCCCATATCAGACACAGCATTAATACTTGTGGACATTACCACAAGTAAAAGCAAGGTTGAGAGAATTACAACCATTAATAGTGCTGCGCCATTTCTTTTTTTCATACGAATTGCCTTTGACCGTTTTTTAGCCGGCTTTTGTTTCAAATTTCTTAATAAGTATAAACCATTTTTTTGCAAAAAGGAATATCTATTTTTGAAAATCAGAAATAAAACGACAAAGAATTAATAAAAAAATATTGCTGTAAAAATAGAATACTATTTTTTATATCTGAAATACAAAATCATATCAGCTAAAACAAGCAGTCCGTTTAAGGCATATAAATAAATTACAACATCGTAATTATAAAAAAGTTTGTGAGCCATTCCAAATGCATACCCGAGAAGAATAAGGCTTAAAAATAATAAACTTTTTCCTTGAACGTTCTTTGTTTTATATGTTTTTGCAACTGCAAAAGGCCAACTTGCTCCAAAGCAAAGTAACATACCAATTTCAAACAAACTCATATTATTAAAAATTTCCATAATTTACCTCAAAATCTAAAATGTCTAATTGATGCCCATACGGCAATTATTCCAGCTACAATGGAATATATACTGCTAAAATTATAATACGAAAAACTAATTAATAAAGGCAAAAACGCAAATCCGTTATAAAGATTTATAGTTAAAATAATCGGGTTATAAAACATACTGATAAAAGTGATTGTGCCTGATAAAATCTGGATTTTTTTGCCTATTTTATTGCCGATAACTTTAACGATTGTTTTTGCAACACAAAAACCTACTGCATATGCAACTAAAATGCTTATAAATACACCGTAATTTTTAAGTACTGTCCAGATTAAGCCTGCTACAATTCCCGTTAAAGTTGCCGATGATAGAGCTTTTAAATATTGAGGAGGAGTAATTTTCTCAATATGGCTGATGTTTCGTTGCCCACAATCAGGGCATCTATAGCCAACAGCTGCTGCTACCATGCATTTTGGACAAATAAATTTCCCGCAAGATGTACATGTTAGTCTTGTGGGTATATCTTTGTGAATATAACAATATTTTTCTTCTGCCATAATTATTAATTTAAAGTTATTTATGTTACTCTTAAAATACATTATACCTGTTAATAATTTTATGGGGAAGTTAGTTTATGGATGATCGTTTATCTTCGGTTAACGGAAATGTAGATACTGTTAAATTTAAAATGAATATTATCAAAACTTACATTGAAAAACAGGAATATGAAAAGGCTAAAACTGAATTAATTAATGTATTAGAACTTGAACCAGAGAACGTTGAAGCTAATTATTGGCTAGGGCAAATTTATCAGTTTGAAGAAAAATATTCAGATGCAGCGGAATTATTTGCAAAAGTTATGCAAAACAATCCTAATGACGAATTTAAGCTAAGAGCCGCAGAAGTATTTGAACTTGCCGATAGAGACCGGGAAGCAATTGATATTTATGAGGAATTTTATAATAAAAACAATAAAGATGCCGATATTATAGGTAAAATAGCCCATTTAGCAAGGGTTATCGATGATAATAGAAAGGCAGTTGAATTTTATAACAAACTTTTAGAAATTGATAATAACGATATTCTGGCTTTAAATGAGTTGATCGATTTGTATCAACATACCAACAGATATGCTTATTATCAGCACAAATCCACACTCAACAAAATTGAAGGTCGTCCTTCTCAAGCAATTGGTTGTTTAAAAAAAGCTCTCTTAGAAACTGAGGATGAAAATCAGCAAATTGAAACCAGAAAAGAGTTGGCAAAACTGTATTTGCAGCAACAAAATTATTTGCTTGCCATCGATGAATTTTTGAAAATTTTGGAAAAATCAGAAGATATTGAAATATACAAAAACCTTGCCGAAGCCTATATGTCTGTTGATAGCCCGACTTCAGCAATGGAAGTTTATGAAAATATTTTAAAAATTACTCCTGATGAAAAAGATTCTATGAGAGAATTGGCTGAAATTTATATTGATTTTGAAGAAAATAAAAAAGCATTAGTTTTGCTTGAAAAGTTGGAAAAACTTGATTTTTCTAACCCTCAAAATGCCGTAAATATCGTAAAGGTGCTGATTACTTTGCAAAAAGATGACGAAGCCTTTGAAAAAATCAATCAAGTTTTGACAAAAGATAATAAAAACGTTGAAGCACTAAGCGTTTTGGCTGATTTTTATCTTATAAAAAATGAATCCGAAAAAGCATTGCAAACTGCTCAAAAAATACAAACAATTATTCCGAATAGCCCTTTTGGGTACAAAAAACTTGCCGAAGTTAATGAAAAGTTGAATAATTCGTTTGATACTCACTATAATTACGGAATTTACCATGATTTAAAAGGTGAAAAACAACTCGCTATTGATGAATTTACCTGGGCATTAGAGCAAAATGACGAAAATATTAATGTTTTATTAAAATTGGCAAAACTTTATGAAGAAGTCGGCGAAGAATATGTCGCCGGTGAATATTACGAAAAAATTTATGGTATTGATAATTCCAATATTTCTGCACTTAAAAAAATGAGTGATATTTTTATTGAAAAAGAAGATTATTCAAGAGCAATGGATGTTTGTGATGCAATATTGAAAATTAACGAAAATGACATTGATGCAAGGTTGAATTTAGCCATAATTCAAGAAGCGCAAAAAGATTATGAAAATGCTTTGATTAATTACAATTTATATTTGGAAAAAGCACCTTTAACTCCTCAAATCTCCGAAATAAGAAAAAAAACAGAGCTTCTTAACAAGAAAATTAACGGAGAAGATAATGAAGGCTTGTTAAATAAAGTTTTCAAAATATTTTTTAAATAATTACTTCAAAAAACAATCGATAACTCGTGTCATACTGAATTTATAGCTATTTTGTATCAGGTACGGAATAACAATTTATCAGCTATTTTTATAATCTATATAATTTACTTGGAAGCCAATTTTTTAAGATTATTTATAGTTTCGGTAAAATCACTTTTTTCATTCATTGATTGTTTTAAAAAATTTGTAATTTCACCATTTAAAGCTACAGCTTTATCGATTTTTGAGTCAGTTCCCGCCACATAAGCACCGATATTGATTAAATCACTATTTTTATCATATGTCGCAAGTAAATCTTTTATTTTTCCGGCAGCAAGATGATGTTCCTCGGTGACAATATTGGGCATGACTCTGCTGATACTGCCTAAAACATCTACCGCAGGATAATGATTTTTTTGTGCTAAATCTCTTGATAATAAAATATGACCGTCCAAAATTCCTCTAACGGTATCAGATACAGGTTCATTAAAATCATCACCTTCAACTAAAACGTTATAAAGTCCTGTAATTGTCCCTTTATCACTTGTTCCTGTGCGTTCTAATAATTTTGGCATTAAAGCAAAAACAGACGGAGTATATCCTCTTGTAGCAGGAGGTTCGCCGATTGCAAGTCCTACTTCCCTTTGAGCCATAGCTATACGAGTTACAGAATCAAGCATGAAAAGA
>JAQUYY010000134.1 GCA_028691575.1 Candidatus Gastranaerophilales bacterium | reverse complement strand
ATTTGATTACAATATATGCAAGAAAAGGTTATGTAGACAGCGATATGGATTTTCATAAAGGAATAAAAATTAAACCCTTAAAAACTTTTAAAAATAAACACTTGGAAGCATCTTTTCATACTTTTTGGGCGCTATTGCATGCCATTTTCTCAGATGCAGATATAATTCATTTTCATGCACAAGGTCCATGTTTATTTGCTTGGATGCCAAGACTTTTAGCCCCAAAGAAAAAGCTTGTTTTTACCTGCCATGGGCTGGATTGGCAAAGAAATAAATGGAATAAATTTGCTCAAAAAATGATTTTTGCAGGGGAAATATCCAGTGCTAAATTTTTTGATATGCAAATTATGGTCTCAAAAGATTTAGATAATTACTATAAAAATACTTACGGCATTAATTCCATAAAAATACAAAATGGAACAGAAATTGGAGAATTTAAGCAAGCAAATATAATTAAAGAAAAATTTAATTTATCGCAAAAAAATTATATTCTTTTTGTAGGAAGACTTGTCCCTGAAAAAGCACCGCATCTTTTAATTGACACATTTAAGAAAGTAAAAACATCAAAAAAACTTGTATTAACAGGGGCATCTTCTTCAACTGACGAATATTTTGAATATTTGCAAAAAATTGCTCAAAACGATAGCAGAATAATTTTTACAGGTTATCAATACGGAGAAATTTTGCAGGAATTGTATTCTAATGCTTATCTTTATGTTACACCATCCGAATTAGAAGGATTGCCCCTAACTTTATTAGAAGCAATGTCTTACGGATTGCCTGTTTTAGCAAGTGATATTTCTCCTCATAAAGAAGTTATAGAAAACGAAAAATACGGATATCTTTTTAAAAAATCCGAAATGAAGCATTTAGCGGAAAAATTAGAACTGCTCTTAAATACAAGTGATAAAGAATTAAGACAAAAGGGAATGTTAGCAAAAAATTTTACAGAAAAGAATTTTAACTGGGATTTATGTGTTAAAAAAACGTTGAATTTATACAGAGTTTTGATGAATAGTTGAATCAGTTACCTTTATTACATTTACAATATCAAGATAAATTTTAAAATTATATATTTCTACTTAATTTTGAATGTGGTATAATCGATTTAAACAAATACTGAGGCATGTTATTAAATTGTGATAAACGACAGTTTTTTGTATAATTAATGTTAATGTGTTTGTAAAATTACAAAATTTGGTATTTAGAAAGTGTCCAGACAATATAAAATACAAATTTATAAAAATTTTAATAATGAAAATCTGATTACTAATTGGCAAAATCTCTATGAAAAAGCCGGCAATTATAATCTTTCACATAAATGGTGCAAATTATGGTTTGACCATTTCGGCAAAGGTAAAAAACTTTATATTATTACATTGTGGAATAATGAAAAACTTGTTCTTCTTGCCCCGTTTTATATTAAAAATAACAGATTATTCTTAATCGGAACAAAGCCTGATTTATATGACGAATTTAATGTTCTTTATGAAAAAACCGAATTTTTAAAGAAATTATTTGATTTTATAGATGAAAAAAAATTTGAAATCAATTTTAAACATGTAAATTCATCAACAGAAATAGCAAAACTTCTTGCAAAAAGGATATCGTCAAATGGAATTAAAACTGTTTCAACAGTAACAGAAACAAAACCGGAGAGAATAGGTGAATTTAACCCGAAACGCAAAGAAAAAGATGATGTAAAAAGATGCAAAAATAATGCTGTTAAATATTTTAATGATGAATTAAAGTATGAATTTAATGTTTCAAAGGAAATAGGCTATATTGAAGAATTTATCGAGCTGCACAAACAACGCTGGAATGGTGGTATGTTTTTAAAAAAGAAAAACCTTGATAACTTTATAAAACAAATCTTTCTAAGCTGCGATTTTACGTTTTTATCAAGATTATCATTAAAAAATGCGAATAAAACAGTGGCATATCATCTTGGATTTCTTGATTCATCTAATAATTTTTATTCGGTTATGCCTGTTTATAATACTGTTTACGGTAAAATTTCTCCCGGAAAAATACTTTTGTACGAATTAATGACGGACTTATTTAATCGAGGTATTAAAAAGTTTGATTTTGGCAGAGGTTCCGAACCTTATAAAAACTGGTTTTCTAACCATGAATCCGTATTATTTAATATTGCTACATATAAAAACATAATTTATTATATGAAAACCAAAAAAATTTTATAGCGAGCTTGCGGAAAAATTAAAATTTTTCTCGCAATCCTCATTGTCCGGCTTACACCCATACCGCCGGCTATCCCGCAGCCGGTATGGGCTTAGCACTTCTAAGGTCGGATTTAAAAACTTGCAAAAAATTGTCATTTTTTGAATTTTTCCGCATCCTCAGCTAAAGTAATTTTTAAAAAAATTTTTACTAACAGGATTCATTCTCGAAATTCAATAATATCACCTTTTTGAATGCAATTATTTTTGATAGTTTCAACAGGAAGTTCTAAAACTTTTTTTGATTCAAAAACAATCGGAGAAAACCTAACAGGCTTCATTTCTTCAATAAGATAAACAACTTCGTTATTTTTATTTAAAAAAACTGCATCAAATTTAAATTTCATTCCCACAGAATGAATACTCCTGCAAGGTTCGATCAAAAGTGGTCTTTCCATAACTTTTTGCCCCAAAAGTCCTTTTATCCTTGAAAAGAAATTTTTTGCAACAACAATTTCTTCTGCAATAATTTTTGAATTTTTAGCATTAATTATTTTCATAAAATATATTATACACCATTATGCGAATATGTATTATATTTATTTGTTCAGTTCAAATTTTTTATAAAATATGTTATAATATATAAACAATCATGGCAAATGGAGCATAAGGATATGATCCTGGAATTTAAAGTCGACGAAAATGCAGTACAAGCTGCTTGGCTCAAGACTCTCTACGATTTGGTAGATGAGTTGAATTGCAAGTGCAATACTTACCTTGATGAAACGACAAAAGGTTATAACAAAATTGCACGAACAAGGATTATAGAAATTTACGGTTCAGATACGATGGTAAGCTGGCTAAAACTTCGTATGGAAAGATATAACCATTTTATCAATTCTTATACAGACGGCTTTGAAATTGAAACTAATATAATTTCTGAAGATGAGTAGATAATAAAATTAAAATACACGCCGCCACAAGTGTTTTATTAGCCTCAGCTCGGTTTCGCTACTCGTACAAATACTTAGCAGAACAGCCATAGCCTTTATTGTCTGTAACTGTTGAGCCATCTATACAGGTTCTTGATGGATCATAAAATTCTTTTGCTCCCCAAGGAATAAATGTATTTGTTGTTATAGCTCCCCCAAATATATCTTTTCCAAGTGTATTTGGCTTTTTAAAACCATTTACATCTATAAACAAATATCCACATCTTGTATAATCGGCATTAGAATCATAAACAGATACATTGACACTGCAATCCGATTTAAGAAGTGAGTAAAATATTAAACTTCCATTATTTAAAATTAATCCCGGTAAAGAAATATTATAAGCATCATCACCATTTAAATAAAACCAATCACTGGCGGTACTATGCCAGCAGCCTTCGGCACTTGCTCCGGTTCCTGTTCCACCATAAGTTGAGGTTCCGGAACAATCTTTTATAATATTTAATTTTGAAGCAAAAGCATTTTTTAAATCTTCACTTCCTGCCGCATCTCCGGGGAATGCACCTGCTAAAGTTCCACCGTTATCTACAGCTATTAATTGTGTTGCTTGAGTCAAATCAGAATACGACTTTTTCCACGCTGCTTTTAGCTCAGCATCGCTTGTTGTACCAAATAATGTAGGTATGGCAATTGATGCGATAATTCCGATTATCGCAATGACTATCAATGTTTCTGCCAGCGTGAATCCTAGTTTTCTTACAAATTTATTCTCTGACTGCTGCATTTTCTTTAACATACTTTGCTTCCTTTAATTGGTTTTATTTAAATAATTATATTTTTGATTATAAAACTTATTTTAATTGCTGTCAATTAAAGTTATAAATATTCAAAAAAGCAATAAAATATTAATATAAACTTAAAATCTAATTATAATGGATATTGTAAGTTTATTGCATTTTGTAAACCCTTTGTATGATTATGTTAAAGAGTTTTTAAAATCTGCCGATTAAATAAACATAGTAGATTGAGGAGCATTTACTAATGGCTAAAATTATTGAAAATTCCATCGGACGCAGAATGGTAAAACTTAGTGCTAACGATGTTTTTATGGTTATATCTCAATTCCAGCTAAAATCTTCATCCAAAAAAATTTCCAAAGAAGATCTTAGACGTATTTTAGATGCCGAAGGAGTTTATTTACCTGAAGATTGCTAAAAGCTGTCTCAAAAATATTTTCATATTTTTGAATACACTTTAAACGGCTAATTCCAAAATGTCAAAAACTCATCATTTCAGCCACTTCTCACTTTTGTAAAATCGTAATCACAAAAATCTCAAAATTAAAATTTAAAATTTTTAAGATCATTTTCAATTAAAAAATTCCAAATAAGCATCAATATCTTTTAGCTGTTTTTCTATTGTTTTAAAGGTTTTTCTAATCTTAAAAAGCAATAGGTTTTTATCGTTCAATTTTTGCGTTTTCAAAAAAGGCGTAACATAACCGCTTGAAACAAAATATTTAAAAACATCCATTGAAATTTTATAAATATTCTCATCAATAAAAATTTTATTTTCAGCAGTATACACAACCATTTCGCTTAAAGTATACTTGGCTTCTTTTAACTTATTTTTCCTAACCTGTTTTTCTATTGATTTTACAAATGCCAATAATTTTTGATAAATATTTTTCAAGTTTTGTTTTTTTTCTACCAACTCTTTTTTAAAATATTTTTCTGTATAAAAAATACCGTCCTTAACCAATTTTTTTTTGACATCATCATTTATTGAAAAATCAATTATAGCAACGTTTCCGGTATTTATTTTTATGAAATCATACCTATCGTTTAAGCCATATTTATCAATTATAAAATCCGTTGCGATATTAGCCGAAGTATCAACAACAGCATTAAAATAATCTATCGGGTTGTTAATTATTCTTGCACTTTTATCGCCTTCTAACCGAAATTCAAGAATTCTCGAATTTTTTGGAATCAAATCTGAAACTTCCCATAACGGAATATTTTTAACAATATCACCATCTACAAAACAATTATCTTCACTCCAAACAGGCTGAAAAAACCCTGGGACACTTGTAGAAGCTCTTATTGCAAGAGCAATTTCCATATCCGGAGTATTTTTACTATAAAATTGAGCTTCTTTTGAACTAATATTCGTAGAAGTTATTATTAAATTTGTATCTAAATCTTTAAAAGTAACAGGCTGATTTTCTTTATGATAAAGACTTCCATAGACTTTTTTTTCTATTTTTTCTTTAATCCAATAATACAAATTATCACCCTTGCAAAAGCTAAAAGCCTTGCCAAAAGGAAGATAC
>JAQUYY010000133.1 GCA_028691575.1 Candidatus Gastranaerophilales bacterium | reverse complement strand
CTTCAAGGCTTTTTATTGTTTTTAATTTGTTATTATAATTTTGAAAAAATCAGTTTAATTGATTTTATATTTCTGTCATTTGAAACATTGGCTGTTAAGACAATAATAATTCCTCTATTTTTGACTAAAATTCTTGATAAAAATCAAATTTATCGAGATACAGAACCATATATCCCTAATTTTTACAGTCTTGTATTATCAAGTACAATTTTATTTGCAGGTTTGTTAATTTCAAATATTCATACCGAAATTTTTGAATCAATAAACCATATTTATTTTGGGGTGTCTATTTCTTCAATAATTACTTGCCTGTTTCTAATAACAGTCAGACATAAAGTTTTAACAAACATAATAAGTTTTATAGCTATGGAAAACGGTATTTTTCTTCTATCTCTTTCAGTAGCCAAAGAAATGCCTTTAATAGTAAATCTTGGTGTTCTTTTAGATCTTTTTATAGCCATATTTATACTCGGATTATTAGTTAACAGAATAAATAGTGTTTTTAAAGATTTAAGCACGTGTAAATTATGCAGTTTAAAGGATTGTGAATGCGATGATTGAGCTTATTTTAATAACCCCTTTGATATTTTGTTTAATTCTGCTTTTTACTAAAAGCAAAAAAACAAACAACATTTTTGTAATTATTTATGCTTTTTTGCACCTGTTTGCTTCAATTAAACTTTATATTGGTCACAATTCAACAAACAACTTAAATACCTTTTTGGATTTTTATTTTAAAGCAGACAACCTAAATATTCTGTTTTTATTAACTCTTTCAACAATTTTTGCAGGAATTTCTATTTACAACAACGGTTTTATTAAAAACAGAGAACTGCAGGGCAGTGATTTAAAATATTATTCTATAACAGTTCTTGTATTTATATTTTCGATGACCGGAGCAATTTTAAGCACAAATCTTGCTTTATCCTGGGTATTTATTGAAGCCACAACCCTTGCAAGTGCGTATTTAATATATTTCAATAAAACAAAACATTCCATTGAAGCAGCATGGAAATATGTATTTATATGCTCGGTAGGGATTGCTCTTGCCTTTGTAGGGATAATTATTTTATCTATTGCTACAGGAAAAATGGATTCTTTATTTTACAGTGATTTATACTCCAATGCAAGCCTGATAAATCCATTCTGGCTAAAATTGTCTTTTGTTTTTATTCTTATCGGAATTGGTACAAAAATGGGTCTTGCTCCTGTACACTTTTGGCTGCCTGATGCTCACTCGGAAGCTCCTGCACCGATATCTGCCTTATTATCTGCGACTTTACTCAATTCAGCCTTTTTAATAATTCTAAGAGTGCTTAAGTTGATGAATTTAGCTCATATAGACCATTACGCAAAGGTTTTGATGATTATTATGGGTTTATTATCAATATTTGTGGCAGCTGTGTTTATTTATAAAATCAATAACTATAAAAGAATGCTTGCTTATTCTTCAATAGAAAATATGGGAATAATGGCAATAGGAGCTGCTGTTGGAGGACTCGGGCTTTACGCTTCGCTGCTGCATATGATAGGACATTCTTTAATAAAATCGTCATTTTTTCTTACGGCAGGAAATATTTTAAAAATATTTAAAACCAAAAAAATTAATGAAATTTCAGGAATTATAGAGGTTGATAAAAAAACAGGTTGGCTTTGGATATTATGCTTTGCCGGAATAACCGGACTTCCTCCGTCTCCTTTGTTTATAAGTGAATTTTTACTTTTAAAAAGTTTAATTGAAAAAAATCATTTTATTATTACAGGCATATTTTTAATTTTATTGACAATTATTCTGTATGGTATAGGCAAAGTAATTATAAATATGAGTTTTGACAGTATAGAAACTGAAGTTAAAACAAATTTTAAAGACAAATATATGGCTTTAAATAAAATGTATAAATGTTTATATATTCCACAAATTATTTTTATAGCCGTTTCAATAATAATCGGGATTTATATCCCTCCCTTTTTAAATGAATTAATTAAAAATGCTGTAGCTGGATTTTAGAGGAGATTTTAGCAAATGAACTGGACAATAAGTCAAAATAATAAAGTTATAAACCTTGCTGATATTTCTGTTGTTAATATGAGTGAATTAAGAGAGGATATTATTAAGCAGGCTAAACATAATAAAAGAGTTATCGGATATTTTGGACAATATGAAGATGAAAAAATTAAATTATATGTTATTTTAGCAGATGATAAAAATTCAGAATTACTTTTATCCTCATCAATTTTCGATAAAAATGACTCTTATGACTCTATTACTGAAGAAATGCCTGTATTTCATATGTTTGAAAGAGAATTTTACGAAGAGTTTGGAATAGAGCCAATTGGGCATCCCTGGTTAAAACCGGTTAGAACTCACAAAAAAGAATACCCTTTCTTTAAAATGGATGGTGAAGAGGTCCATGAAATTGCTGTCGGACCAATTCATGCAGGTATAATAGAACCCGGACATTTCAGATTTATGTGCAACGGTGAAAAAATTTATGACCTTGAAATTCAGCTTGGATATCAGCACAGGAATGTTGAACAATTATTTTTACAAAGCAAAGGTTTCTCTTCTCATTTAGCAGAATCAATCGCAGGAGACACTGTTATAGGTCACAATCTTGCTTATTCAAATGCGATGGAATCCTTATTAAATATCGAAATATCAAATAAAGCTGCCTTAATAAGGCTTATTGCTCTTGAAATGGAAAGAATAGCAATACATATTGGAGATTTAGGAGCTATTTCAAATGATATAGCATACTTAATGGGGAATGCGGTTTTTGGAGCGACAAGAACACTTGTTATAAACACCTTGCTTGAAATATCAGGAAGCAGATTTGGCAGAGGATTAATAAGAACAGGCGGTGTTGTTTATGATATAGACAGAAAATTGACTGACAGAATTAATGCTATGCTTGATAAAATACTCAAGGATGTTGAAAGAATGACTGAAACAATGTTTTCATCAGCAAGTGTTTTATCAAGACTTGAGCGAACAGGAACTTTAAATACAGAAAAAGCTCACGAACTTGGAATGGTTGGCTTAGCAGCAAGAGCTTCGGGAATTTCTCTTGATGTAAGAGTTGATTATCCTTGCAAATGGGATAAAGACCTTTGTTTAAATAAAATTATTATGCAAAACGGTGATGTTTATTCAAGAGCTTATATTAGATATCAAGAAATTAATCAATCCGCAAAGATAATAAAAGATTTGCTTTTAAAACTGTTCCTTTATGATAAAGAACCTCTTTTAGTAAAAACTGATAAAACTCTATTTCCAAATTCATTAGTTGTTTCAATGGTTGAAGGCTGGAGAGGTGAAATTGTCCATGTTGCAATTACAAATAAAATAGGTGGGTTAACAAGATATAAAATAAAAGATCCATCTTTTAATAACTGGTATGGTTTGGCTGTTGCGGTAAGAAACAACGGAATTTCAGATTTCCCTTTATGCAATAAGAGTTTTAATCTTTCTTATTGCGGAAATGATTTATAGGAGAGCAAGATTATGTTTAATTCATTAAAAGTAAAAATATATCAGGGAAACCAGTTCATACCGGATATTAAAAATTCAGTTATAAATGAAAAATTCAGAGGTTTTCCACTTATAAAACAAAAACTTTGCACCAACTGTGATGACTGTCAAAATGTCTGCCCGACAGGAGCAATTAGCTTAAATCCTCTCAGTATTGACATGGGGAAATGTATCTTTTGTGGGGACTGTGAAAATAGTTGCAGCTCCGAAGCTATAAAATTTAGTAATTTTCATAAATTATCATCAACGAGCAGAGAAAAACTTATTATAACAAGTGATACAAGCATTGATGATTTTATAACCGATGCTGTAGTTTCTTCCGAGAAAATAAAGAAAATTTTTGGTAAATCTTTAAAATTCAGACAAGTTTCAGCAGGTGGTTGTAACGGTTGTGAACTAGAATTAAATGCTTGTTCAAACGTAAACTTTGATATGGGAAGATTCGGCATTGATTTTGTTGCATCCCCAAGACACGCTGATGGCATAGTTATAACCGGACCTATTACTGAAAATATGGCAGAATCTCTTGAAAATGCTTATAATGCTACACCTGAACCTAAAATCGTTATACTTGTTGGTTCTTGTGCTATTAGTGGAGGTATTTTTCAAAAATCAAGCAAAATTGATAGAAATTTTCTCGAAAAATATAATGTTGATTTATTTATTCCCGGTTGTCCTGTTCACCCTTTGTCTTTTATTAATGGAATTCTTGATTTTATTGGCAAATGATTATTTTTTCATTTTAACCGAGACTTCATGATACATTAACCTGAATCGGATGATACTTTATATATTAAAATAAAAAGCTTTAAATATCAGTAACTAATATCAAATGCCAGCCAAATTGAGTTTGGATAGGTTCTGATACCTGTCCTACAGGAAGTTCAAATGCTGCTTTATCAAACTCAGGAACCATTTGACCTCTGCCAAAATATCCCAAATCTCCGCCATTTTGTCCTGAAGGACATTTTGATACTTCTTTTGCAACTTGTGCAAAATCTTTACCGTTAATAATTTCTTCTCTTAATTTTTCTGCTTCTTCTTTTGAATCTACCAGCAAATGACTGGCTTTTACTTGTGTAATTTCCATTTTAGCTCCTGTTTCATTTTTATACAATACTTTTGCCATAACCTTAGAGTTTATTATAAACAAAGAAGCTACCAGAATCAAATTAAATAAAACAATTTTTACAATTATATTCATACTATTTACTCTTTTTAATTAATCTTTATTTTTAATTTTTTTATTATCTTCACAAAAAATTTTTAACATCAATTCAATATCCGACTTAGTTTGGTAGCCGACTTTTCTGCTCTCTTCACCTTTTTTGCTTATCAGTATAACGGCAGGAATTCCGCTAATCCCTAGTTCTAAAGCTTTTTTAGGTGCTTCATCAACGTTAACTTTGATAAATTTGATTTTTTCCGAATAATCGTTTGCCAGCTCATCAAAAATAGGTTCCAGTTTCCTACAAGGATTGCACCAAGGAGCTGTAAAACAAATCAGAATAGCTTTATCTATTACTTGTGCTTCTTTATCAAAATTTTTATCATTGGTTTTTATAGTTCTCTGCATAATCTTTCTCTAATTCTATTTTGATTGATTTTTTCCAAAATTCAACAAGACAAATTTCATATTACTTTAAAAACAAAATATTGCAAATAAATAACAACAAACTAAGAATCATACCCATAAAAGTATGTAGATGCGATTTTTCAGCCAATAACTTAATTGAATTTATTAGGCTTAAATTCTGAATTAATTATTCAGATCCAACACTATTATAAATTTTATCATATGACTAAAATTTTGTCATTTATTAATAATTAATAATTAATTAAAGTAAACACTTTATCTCATCATAAAATGTTTACTTCGATATTGTTGAAAATATTATAAACTATAAAGAAAATGTACCCGCATTAAGCACACTTG
>JAQUYY010000132.1 GCA_028691575.1 Candidatus Gastranaerophilales bacterium | reverse complement strand
ATACTAGATGAGATTGAAATACAAAAGAAAAAACTTGAGACAGCGTTAAGTGGAATTAAAAAATTGATATGACTTCGACAGAACAACAAAAATTAGAAGAGCACGGGGAGATATTTAGAAAATTGGCTTGTTTTACGGCACCTGCCGCACTCGGGAAAAATGAACTGCCACAATCAATCTTAGATAATCTTGTAGAACATGCATTATTTTTGCAAAAAACACCAATTCAGCTAAATAAAATACCTAACATTATTAAATTCCAATTTAAGCTTAATTTTGATTTTGACGAAGTAAAAACATCGCTTGAAAGGCTTTCCGAAAAAAATCTGATAGTTAAAAATAACGGTAACTTTTCTATTGAAGTCCGTCACCGTGCTTTATTGCGAAAAACTGTAGATGAAAAAGTCGCTCAAGAGTATCAAATTCTTAAGACGCTTGAAAACCATGTTAGAAAACAAAACTCGGCTTTATCAGTAGATGAGATCAAACAAATTGAAAGTGATTTTCGTCTATTTCTGACAAACTTTTTTCTTATGTCGGGAGCCGAGGCTGTGCAGTTGATATATGGTAACCCTAAAGAAATCACTGAGCTTATCGGCAAGGTTCAAAGGAAAAATATTTTTGATCTTTTACCAACAAGAAGCGAATCAGTAAGAAAGATCGAACAAAAAGAATTTTGTGAATTCGTAAATTTATTATCTGAACAGGAAAAACTATATTTACAGGACTTACTAGATAGAAGTTTGCAGTACTTTACCATCACAGTTGATAAAAAATGTGAAGCCCTTCTAACTGCTGATTTTGCGCAGTGGAATTTATTTGTAGACACAAACTTTATATACAACTTACTTGGCTTGAATAATGGACAATTAGGATCTAGACGAAAAAATACAGAAAAAATATTGGAATTGAGCCGAAAAGCAAAAATTAATTTTTATGTTTCTCCGGTTACTCTTGAAGAATTTTCTATTTCAGTGTCACGAGCAAGAGATATACTCCTTGATGATAAAATCTCTAGAAAGTTGTACAAGATTGCCGGAGATGTTACGAGCAATGCAATTCTTTCGGCTTATTACGAAGTTTTTGAACAACAAAATATTAGTCCAAAAGATTTTTTAGCTAAAACTGATAACATCAAAGAGGTTCTTAAATCATATGGCATAAATGAGAAAACCGATTACTCCCAGTCAATTAAGGGAACAAAAGAATTTGACGATACAGTAAAAAAAATAACAAGTTTAACTCACAAAGATTCGAATGTAGCAGAACATGATGCGTTTCATTATCTACTTATTCTTAAGTTGAGAAGTCGCGAGGGTGCGGACAATACCTTCAAAACAAATAAATCTTGGTTCCTTACTTATGATGGACTACTTGCTCCATTTGATCGCGAAATAAGAAAATCAGAGATAGTTTTTTGTATCAGACCATATCAACTTAGGCAAATTTTACGGCCTTTATTTTCAAGAACGGACGATTTTGAAAACGTATTTATTGATTTTATAGCCGAGCCAGTTTCGAGAGCTTTTCCAGTAGTTTCTACCGATATAGCTATGGGTGTTTTGGCGCGCATTACTTATTTTGAGAAAGAATTTGGCGTACAAAATTCCCCAGAATTAGCTACAAAAATTTTAACCAACCAGCATTTTCTTGATAAACTTCGTGAAATTCGTGCAGACGAACCACAAAAGATTAGTTTAATCGACAAAGAAATAAAACAAATTGCCAATATTTCCGATAAAGACGTAGAGAATAAAATTCAAGAAAAAATTACATCTATCCCCAAAAATTATTGGAATTTTGTCAATCCGTTTTGGCTTGCCTGGCAATTGTGTAAAAAATTTTTGGCATGGGTTAAAAAACATACGTTAGCTTCTGTTGTTTCGGGCGTAGTTATCTTAGTTGGTTTAATAGCAACGGACTATACCATGGCTTGGAAAAATATAAAAGCAATTTTAGAGTTTATAAAAAGAATTTTTTGATAATGACTTCATTTCCAATAAAAAAATTAGGAGATTGTTTGATGCAATTTGACCGAGGTATAAGCTGGTCCCGCAAGGATGAAGGCGGTGCTGTTGCAGTTTTACGTATACCAAATATTGAGGAGGGACACATAAATCTCGATGATCTTAAATATATTGATCCGAAAAATGGGAACGGTGAATTAGATAAAAACGATATTGTAATGGTTGCCTCAAATGGCAATCCTGATTTAGTTGGTCGTTCTGCTCTCGTTACTGAAAAAGAGGTAGGAATGCGATTTGCTTCGTTTCTTGTAAGGTTAAGACTTGATAATACAAAGCTTCTATCGCATTACGCTCACTTATTTTTGTTAACCCCAAATTTTAAACGAGAGTTAAGAAGAAAAATCGCGACAACTTCTGGAATCTATAATTTACGGAAGGAACATGTTGAAAAAATCGAGATTCCTATCCCTCCACTCGCAATTCAAAAACAGATTGTTGAGCGGTTGGATAAAATCGCCGAGGCGCAGAAATTGAATGACGAGCTTATCAAAAAAACCGACGAGCTTTTTCAGTCGCTTTTGCATAAAGAACTCAATCCTGCCGGCAAGGATTGGGAGGTCAAAAAACTTAACGAAGTCGGAGAAATTATTACAGGCACAACACCATCCACTAAAAATAGGGAGTATTGGAACGGAGAGTTTTTATGGGCAACACCGACAGACATAAAAGAAAACACATTCGTACTTATGGACACGCCAAAGAAATTAAGCCGCGGGGGATATGAGCGAACTCGTCCTGTACCTAAAAATGCAATTCTTGTGACGTGTATCGCTTCTATCGGCAAAATGGCGATTGCCGGTAAAGAGATGGCAACCAATCAACAAATCAATTCGATCGTATGTAATAAAAACAGTGATCCGTTTTTCGTATTTTTCTCGCTTCAAAAAGACAAAAAGAAACTTATATCCCTTGGGAAAACCACCGCAGTACCGATAATAAATAAAAGCGAATTCGGTCGAATAAAAATTTTCCTTCCACCGCTTGAAATTCAAAAACAGATCGTCACCAAACTTTCCACAGTTCAGAATTACAAAAAACAGCTTCTTGGGCAAAAATTAAAACTCAAAGAGCTTTTCGATTCGGCTTTGGCAAAATCATTTAAAAAATAATTATGGATGTAATGGAAAAACCTGGTTTTATAAAAATTATTTTTGATTACCCGTTTCACTTGGGTGTTCCAGACGCTCTTTTTCCCATTCGTTTAGATGATGATAAAGAGAAGGTTGCTCTTATAGGAATAACTGCTCGTGAGGGCGTACAAACTTTTGACAAAGGGAAACTAATCAGAAATCGACCCATTGAAGGTAAAACCGATCTTAAGTTTGAAGACGCCGGGACTGAAACTAAGGGTATAGAGTTGTGCGGTTTTGGTGAAGATAATCAGCCTTTGTTTTGGGTAACTGCCAGTAAACATGGTAAGTCAGTTTACCCGTGGTTCTTTTCTGAAATCGAAATCATATTCCCTGTTAACCATGTTTATGCGGCATGGTCTGACCCAACTAATAGTAAATACGTAAATAATCTAAGCGTGCAATTTTTTAACAAATTTCTGCTCGCATATAGGAATGCTTCTCAAGATGTTTTTAATAAGTATTTATCAGAATCAGATGACTTTTCCTCTTACAAAGCCCTTTACATAAGTGAGTTTACTGAAGAAGAAAATAAAAAATCTACTACTGAGCTTTTAATGCCTGGTTTAGTAAAACAACGGGCTTTTAAACCATATCCGATGAAGGCAGACATGAAAGAAACGGATATCCCACTAATCCAAGCAAAAATATGCCCTCCGCTTATGACTAATGCAAAGAAAAAAATGATAAAAGTAGAGCAGGTGAAACCATTGCTTGCAGGCGGGGTTGGTATTTTCAGCATACAGATTTTTAATCAGATTTTGCTATCTGGGATGGAGCGATACGCAATGGACAAAGATTATAGGATGGCTATTTTAGAGTTTGATACTGCCGTAGAAATGGCTATTATGTTTTTTCTTGTGACGGCGTTAATAAAGCTCGGCAAATCCGATCAAGAAATAGATAAATTATTTGACGAAGAAAATAATGAGGCCAGAGAAATACAAAGAAAAGGGCAGGGCTATCTTACGACCCATAGTAAGATAAAAAGATTAGACGAGCATTTTGCCGAATTGCGAAAGAAGAGAAATCTTTCCGAAGTAAGTATTTATAAATCACAGGAATGCAATAATTGGAATCTATTAGTTAGAAAAAAGCGCAATGCAATAGTTCATGCCTGGGAGCATTTCGGAGAAGATGATTGCAAAAAAGCATTTGGCGCAGCGCAAAAGTTTATAAGATTTATCCAAAAAATAGGAGCAGAAACTATGAACGTAAATTAATTAGAGTATATGAATGATTTTAAAAAAATTTTAAGAAGAACAGATACCGGATTAATCCAATTCTTTTTATATGTTGGAGCTTTAATATATCTGCTGGCAACAGGGCATGGCTGGTGGTCAGTCGTTTTTGTTCACCTCTTTTTTGTGGTTATCTACGGCATTATCTATTTCAGAGAAGATTTTTTACTGTTTTTTCTTTCGCCCATAACCGCAGTAATTTTCCCGATCCAAAATTATCTCTTGAGAAAGTATTTAAAAAACTTTAAACAAAACGTTCCGGCAGAGGCGGTAGTTATTCTGGGACGATCTGACTGGTTTAAGCTTGAGGCCTGGATTAAGCACAATTTCCTTAAAAGAGAAATAGAGTCACTCGTTAAATACTTAAAAGCAAAAAAACAGGATTTTTCTTTTTATCCGACTGCGAGCTTCAAAGATATCGAGAAAATCATGAGCGATAAAAACACAAAGGAAGTATATTTCTTTGGGCACGGAACTTCACATATTTTTCAATTAAACACCGATGATTATTTGTATTACTGCGATTTCAATGATCCTCAAAAATACGGAAAGGATTTTGTCCATCAGATACACTGCGGCACTCCAGATGGCAAAAGCCTTATTGATTATGTGGTTCCCAAAGAAAATCAAAATAAGTGTTTCCTTTTCAGAAAACCCATTAATTCTTTTGATATTCAGAAAGAATTTAAAAAAAGAACAAAAAATTTGATAAAAAATGAAAATAAATAATACTTTTAAACTTATTATCGCCATCGTTGTTTCCGAGCTTGCCGGGATCATTGGTTCGGTATTTACTAGGCCGTCTATTGCCGGCTGGTATGCAGGATTGGTTAAACCGGCCTTAAATCCTCCAGCGTGGGTATTTGGTCCGGTCTGGACGACGTTATTCGCTCTTATGGGCATTGCGGCGTTCCTGGTGTGGTCCTCCTACGCCAAGGCTTCGGAGGATAAAAAGAAAGGGATTAAGATTGCTTTGACTTTGTTCGGGATTCAGCTGACCTTGAACACGCTTTGGTCGATTATCTTTTTTGGTCTGCACAATCCTGGCTTAGCATTTATTGAGATTATTTTCCTTTGGCTTGCCATTATCGCCACCATCATCGCATTCGCCAAAATCTCCCGGCCGGCCGCTTGGTTTTTAGTCCCGTATATTATTTGGGTCAGCTTTGCCGGCTATCTCAATTATTCCATTTGGCAAGTCAATGTGGGCGTCGA
>JAQUYY010000131.1 GCA_028691575.1 Candidatus Gastranaerophilales bacterium | reverse complement strand
CCTGCTTTAACAGCTCTTTTAAATGATATTGTTTTAAAGGCATGTTTGATAATTTATTATTATTTATATTTGCAATACTTGTTCTAAGCGCTTTTATCTTTACATTAAGCGATATGGCTTCTGCTTTAGCCCTTGCCATATCTGTTACGATCTCTTGTGAAGGTTTATCATAAAGCCCTCTTTTTATAATATAATTTCCAAGGCTTTCTTCATGACGTTGTTGAATATTGTTTTCCAACGATTTTATTTCATTTTTAACGGCGATTACATCAGGATATCTATCGGTAAATAATGCCTGCATATTGGCATATTTTTGCTGTGCATCAGATAATTTTTGATTTAAGTTTACAAGATAATTGTCTTCTCCAACTGCAGTTGCCCTTAAAGCTGTTTGAGCATTCGGCATGCCAAGCTGTGCGCATAAATCTTCCAGTTTTTTTCTGTTATAAATAACTTCGCTGTTTGTAAGCTCAATTTCTCTTTCTAAAAAAATTTTTGCTCTGGTTAATTCAATTGTTTCATTTTCAATATCTACAGCATTATTATTAAATCTGTAATTTTTCAATTCTTGTCTAACTTTTCCTAAATCATCCGAAACTTCTGTCAATTGTGTGTCCAAATATTTGCTTTGTTGTGTTTCAACAGATTTTCTGATGTCTAAGTTGGTATTTTTAAATTCATCAATTATCAAGCCAAGAACTTGTGGAGCATTTTTTCTATTGGGCCAATTTAAACTAACCTTGATAATATCTGTTGAAGGTTCGATTTTTACTTCCAATAAATTGTTAAATTTACTGTTCCATTGAGTTTCAGATGAAATTCTAAGTTTTTTAATATCCTGCGGATATTTTTCACTCAAAGTTTCATAAATATTGTGAGAAAGTGTGCCTGATTTCATAATTTGTTTAAGGTTAAATAAAGGGTTGCTATGTCCGCTCTCAGACTTCATTGTAGTACCTTCCCCATAAGATGCGACAACATCGCCTCTTGCTATATTTCTTACAAAAAGTTTTGCTGAAGTTGAATATAAATTGACATGAATAAGCGCAAAATATGCGATGAATAAAGCTAATCCGGTAAAAATTCCTGTTAATATTAACTTTTCTTCTTTTTTAAATAAATATAAAATCTTTTTTTTCATTTTAAAACCTTTCTGTAAATTAATTAGCAAATCTTGTCGGATCAAACATCATCGACCAATTGTTATAACTGCTTGCAAACATTCCAACCGGAGCAATCAGTCTTGCCATATAGTCAAAGGATTTTCCTACTAAAGGACGTGTTTTTTCAGGCACATAAACTATATCATTTGGCATAAGAACAACATCTTTGCTCATCGGATTAATTTCTGTTGTAACAAATTTTCCTGAGCTGTCAACTCTGCTTAAATAAACTTTTTTAGGAGCATAGGCAGAATCGGTTAAATAGCCTCCTGCTTTTGAGATTGCCGAATTTATATTTAAAGAATGGGCAGGATCAAGGTCAATCAATCCCGGAGAATTTACATAACCGATAACTTTAACGGGAACGCTGTGAGGAGAAAACGTTGCGCTTGCATATTGTTTGTATTTAACAGGGTTAATTCCTAACGGAGTAGGCAATCGAGGAACATAAACCGTATCTCCTGCCGTTAAATAAATGTCTTGAGCACTATTTCCGTTTGAGATTAAATCTAATAAATCTATTTCAAAAGCTGAACCGTCATATTTATTGATTACCTTAACATGCTCTAAATCTGCATCATAACAAATTCCGCCGGCCGCAACTAATATGTTTGATAAAATAGGAGTTTTGCGCTGAATCTGTATTTCAGGCTTAATACTGTTAACATATTGATAAGCGCTTGTATTGGTATCCAGTTCATATCCTCCTGGGTTTTCAACTGCACCTGTAACATAAACTATAAACGGCTTACTCTGATTTAAACTTATTGATATATCAGGATTTTTTAAATAATAACTATATTTTTCAATCAATAATCCTCTCAATTCCTCAATGGTCATTCCCGCAACATTTAAAGCCCCAAAAGCCGACAATAAAATGTTTCCGTCAGGTTGAACCTTTAAGTTTTCTTGATCCAGTTTTGGAACATTGTAAAATTTGATACTAATAACATCATTTGGACCCAAAACATACTTTCTTGTGGTCAATGTTTTATTAACAGCAATCGAAAATTGCTTTGAATCTTGTGTTTCATTTGCATAAACACTTTGAGCAAAAAGCATAAAAATAAAGATTAATAAGGGAATAAGTTTTTTCATGTTTCAAATATCCTTCTTAATTAGTAACTGTTTTTTTAATAAAATAAAAATTCATATTTAAAGTAATATTTGAAACTGTCTTTTGAGTAAATTACCCGATACCAACAAAAAAATAACCCGACTGGTAATAAAATCGGGTTATTTAAAATTTATACTTAATAAAATTACTTCTTTAACAAAATTGATAATCCCGCAAGAAAATAGCTTTTTACTTCCGTAAAAGAGCGAATGTTCAAAAGACTTTTTACAATGTACTTTGGCCTTAAATGAAATCTTTTAACAGCTTGTTTGTGAAGCTCAAAAATCCTGTCTTTGCTTAAATAATGGGATTTTACAACAGGATAATAATAAGCATTGCTGTATAATTCTTCACTATTTTCTATTTCAAATAAATTATTTTCCTGAACATACTCATAAAGCCTCGTACCCGGAAATGCCACTGCTGTATAGAAATTTATAAAATCACTATCAAGCTCAACGGCAAATTTTATAGTTTCTTCTGCTGTTGTTTCACTTTCCCAGGGAAGTCCTATTACAAAGTAATTATAGGTTTTTATACCGACTTTTTTAAACATTTTAACGGTATTTCGAATTTGATCTAAATTGGTTTTTTTACCCATTTTGTCAAGCATTTCTTGAGATCCGCTCTCTATGCCGATTGAAACAAGTGTGCAACCGGCTTTTTTCATAAGTTTTGCAAGCTCTTCGTCGATTGTATCGGCCCTTGTGTTTGATGCCCAGGTAAATTTCAGCTTAGAATCAATGATTTCATTACAAAGCTCAATTGCCCAATTTTTATCCAAATTAAAAATATCCGACCAGAATAAAAAGTCTCTGATATTATATTTTTCAATACACTCTTGAATTTCACCTAAAATGTTTTTAGGACTTCTAGCCCTTACTTTATGCCCCGAAACAGGCGTTGCAAGACAAAAAAAACAATGAAACGGACATCCTCTTGAAACTTTTATCGTTGCTTGAATCTTATTATTATCAGGTCTTCGATAAATCGAATTATTCACCAAATGCCTTGCAGGATAAGGTAATTCATCTAAATTATCATTAAAAGGACGCAGGTTATTTTTAATAATTTCATTGCCTTTTCTAAAACAAAGCCCTAAAATTTCTTCTTTCGGTTTTTTTTGCAAAATTTCTTTTAAAGTTAATTCAGGCTCTCCTACCATAATCATATCAAGACTTTTAAATTCTTCCAAAACTTCTTTATTGAAGGTTAAGAAATGAGCACCTTTTGCAATAGTTTTGATATTGGAATTTGTAACTTTTGCGATTTTACAAACATCCAAATCAGCTTTTAGCGTAGGTGTTGTCGTATTTATAATGATATAATCCGGTTTAAATTCTTTTATATCATTTTCAAAATCGACTAAAGTTTCTTGTTTTAAGCTATAATCTTTAATTTTGCACTCATAACCGACTGATTCAGCCATTGATGCCATATATAACAAATCTGTCGGAGGAAGTGGAGGAATAACAACCAAATCCTTAATTGGCTGTTGACATCTGTCTTCTCTATTCATTATTCCGGCTGGCGGATATATTAAAAATACTTTTTTGGTCATTGTTTTTCCTTTATCGCTTTAGTCATGCCGGACTTGTCCCGGCATAGCCATGTTAGTTGCGATTCCGCATTTAATGCGGAATGATAGTTTGTATTTGTGGAGTAGGTATAAATTTTGGTACAAGTTCACAGCACATTTGGCATGAAGTAAAAACTTTTTTCGTTTTCAGATTTTTTCTAAAACATCTGAATTTTTGATCATTCCAAACTTTTACCAGTTTTTTGTCTTTAACATTGCCTATTTTATAGGATAAACAAGGGTACATATCTCCAGATGGCGTGATAATAGTGTTTGCCCATGGATACAGGCATGGCTTGTAAATTTCATCAATCGGCTTTTCTTCATTCGTTTCAAAGAATTTTTCAATCTCTTCAAAAGCGTTGTTTTCATTAAATTTTGGGGCAAATCTAATTTTAGTCTTTCCTTTTTTTGATAAAGATTCCAATTCCTTATAAACTTGTTCAAAATTCTCCATATCAAAGTATTTTTTTATAGGATATGTTGTTTGATAAAATTCTTCACCTAAATTTTCCCTTAAAATAGAATTTTGCTTTAAATCATTATTTCTTAAAAATGCAATCGACATAAAATCAGCATTCATTTCTTCGCAATATTTGTACAATTTGGGCAAATCATCAAGATTGTTTTCCAAAACAATAGTTTTGATATCCAGCATCGGATATTTTTTGTTTCCTTTTAATTCCTTTAATTTTTCAAGGTTAGAGGTAATTTTTTCAAAAATACCCTCTTTATCCCTGTTTATATCGTGGTTTTTCCCATGCCCATCAAGAGAAACGCTTAACAATAGCATCTTTTTATCAACGAATGTTTTTAAAATATTTTCATTCAACAAAATTCCGTTTGAAACGACATTTACCTTACCATGAACTTGTTTTAGGGATTTTAACAAAATTTCCTTAAAATCTTTTCTAAGCATTGGCTCCCCGCCAACTAGCGTAACCAGGCCATAGAAAGGAATTTGGTTTATTACATCAAACCACTCTTGAGTTGTTAATTCCTGTTTGTTCCTGTCTTGTCCGACATAACAATATGGACAGCTCAAATTGCATCTATAAGTTAGTTCCAATGAATATCTTAGAGGAATAATCGCCTTTCCGCTGTTTGATTTATAGGAAATCAAGGAATATAAATCTCTTGCAATATCAAAAAGTTTTGAATAATTAATTTTCATCTGTAGTTTCTTTTTCCCTGTGATAATAGTGCAACTTTGCTGTTATATCTAGTTTTTTACCATTTCGTTTAAAAATTTTATGTCTATAAATTCCTAATTTTGCAAATACATAAAGCAAACTTACATTCAAAACACCTAGACCATATTTTACAGAACGAGCAAAGTTTATAGACGACGCTTCGGGGAAATACTTTGTCGGACAACTTATTTCACCAATTTTATATTTATTAAAATAAAGCTGGGCAAGCATTTCATTATCAAAGATAAAATCATCATCACATTCATTCAGCGGCAAATTTTTAATAACTTCCTTTGAAAAACCTCTAAACCCGCTGTGGTATTCACTTAATCTCTTTCTTAAAAGCTGATTTTGAACAAAAGTAAGACATCTGTTTGAAACATACTTGTAAAAAGGCATCCCGCCTTTTAAGGCTTGCCCGTCAAGGATTCTGGAGCCGATAACGCAATCATATTCATTAAAAGCAATCATAGCAGCCATTGCGGGAATTAATTTGGGGGATTACTGGTAATCAGGATGATGCATAATTACAACTTCTGCATCAGCCTGTAATGCAGCCGTATAGCAAGATTTTTGGTTTGCACCGTAACCTTTG
>JAQUYY010000130.1 GCA_028691575.1 Candidatus Gastranaerophilales bacterium | reverse complement strand
AAAAATAGTTATAAATAAATTTTCAGGAAAACCTATTTTTTTATTTACTTTTTCTTCTAAGTTTGGTGGTAATTTTACTTTTTTATTCCAATCAATTTCATAACAACCTACTGTTTCAACACGTTGAAATTTTTTATCAGTTAATTGAGAAAAATATATTGTAGAATCTTTTTGAGTTTCTATAGATTCAATAGAATATTTTTCAATTTTATTTACAAGTTCTTTTTCAAATTTGTTTAAATGCGAATAAGGTGATCTATCATTAATTACATCTATATATATCAAAATAATTATTAATAGAAAAGTTACTATAATCAAAAACACAAAGTTCAGCAAAATTTTTTTCAAATTATACTCCTTTTTAAATTTATATTATACAAAAAATTTACTATAATGTGAATAGTTGTTAATTCGAGTTGCCAAATATAAACATATTTAGATTTTGCCGTTCATTAAGGAATTCTATTCAATTTTCATAGGCTTCTAAACACTTTAGAATTCTGTATTTTCTTTTAGATTATTTCTTTTATTTTTTATATTTATATTGTGTTGATGGAAGTAAATTTGCCATGGCTATTGATTTTTGGGCTGGATTTTTGTTCCGGAAAAAGAAAATTCTAAAAGTGTTTATCGCTGATGATAAATTGTAAGAATTCCTAAATTCACTTATATTGTCGTTTTTATCTATTTAGCAATTCGAGTTTGTTGGATTATAAATTTAAAAAAAATTAAATAAATTCGTTATTTAAGGAAAGTTACAACATATATATTTTTATCTTAGTTTTTGATATTATATTTATTACAATGAGTGTTAAAAAATGGGGTGAAAAAATGAGTTCAAATTCCACAATGAATCTGGAAGATGCTTCTTCACAAGAGATTCAAGAAATTTCCTTTAAAGGAAATAAAGAAAATGGTGAGCTGAAACCTTTTTCTTTTTGGCAATTATTTAATCTTTGTATAGGTTTTTTAGGATTACAGTTTGCATGGTCTATGCAAATTAACTTATCCGGCAGAGTTGTCGAGCCATTGGGCGTAACACCGCAAATTTTTGGTTTGATGTGGCTGGCAGGACCGATAACAGGGATTTTAGTTCAGCCTCTAATTGGTATAATTAGTGATAATACCTGGACTAAATATGGAAGAAGGCATCCCTTTTTATTAATTGGTTCAATATTAGGTGCATTAGGGCTATTAGCTTTTCCTAATGCTGAATTTATTTCAAATAATATCGGTATAATTTCTCCCATTTTAGTGGCAACAGCATTTTTATGGATTATTGATGCCTGTGTTAATATCTCTCAAGGACCTTATAGGGCTTTAATTCCTGATGTAACCCCACAACAGCAGCATGCGGTTGCAAATTCATTCTTAAGTTTTGCGATTGGCTTAGGTTCTGTGATTGCATTTTTTACTCCAACTATCGTAAAAGACTTTTTTAATTATGAAATGTCAATTTTCCAGCAATTTATGATGGCAGCCGTTGCATTTGTCATTGCGATTGTATATACAATTATTACAACTCCTGAGAAAAATAAACCTTTAAAAACTGAAGAAAATACTGAAAGTGCACTTGATCCCGTAAAAAACTTTGGAATAAGTGCAGGTATTTCAGCAATTTTAACCTCTGCTATTTGTTTAGCTTTTAAATTAGATTTAAATAATGATTTCCCGGCAATTGCTTCTTATTTTGCCTTGATTTTAAGTGTTCCGATGTTGTGGATGTCAATTAAAAGTTTTGAATCAAAAGAAGCCTGGAAACTTTGTTTTATGCAATTTTTTACATGGCTGGGAATTATGTCAATGTTTATATATTTCAATAATTTTGTAGTACATAATATATTTGCAATTCCCGATTTATCATCTGCAACAGAAGCTATTAAAACCCAATTTAATTCACAGGTTCTTGAAGCATCCAGAGTTTCGGGAAGTGGACTTGGTTGGTATAACTTGATTTGTGTTATTGCATCTGTATTTATCGGATCATTATCTTTAAAATATAAGAAAAAATATCTTCATAGTTTTGCATTAATAATTATGGCACTATCCTTTTTTGGACTTGCTTTTTGGGCAAAAGACATATTAAGTGTATATGTATGTATGGCTATTGCCGGTATCGGTTGGGCTTCAGTATTGGCACTTCCTTTTGCTCTTTTGACCGAACATATTGTTCCGGGAACGGAAGGTTCTGCTATGGGTAAGTTTAATTTATTCATTGCAGGTCCGCAAATTCTTTCATCAGTTGCCGTTGGTTATTTAATTACAAAAAACCAATTGCAAGTTGCTAACGGAATGACCCACCACTGGGAATATGCTTTTATTGTAGGCGGTCTTGCATTGCTAGTTTCAGCTTTAATAACTTTAACTGTTAAAGAAACAGCTATATCTCAATAATACTTATAAACATTTTTTAAAACACACCTTAACCAAAATAAAGGTGTGTTTTTGATTTTCTTTTAAAAAAAATGTACGATATTAATATGTATTTTTTGGGAAAGGTATGGTGTGAAGAAAATAAAGAATTTTGTTAGTTTATTTGTATTATTTTTTATTTTTTGCAATTGTGGAATTGAGGCAAAAGCAAGTATAAGCGGTTTTGTTCATAAAACGCAAAAAAGATATTTTGCAGGCAAACCTGCTATTATTAACATCGTTACAATAAATCCTCAAATTAACGAAACTGTTATAAAACCGTCTTTTGGAAACGGTTATTTATACGATGTTAGAAGCGTTAAGGAATTTGCTCGGTTGGAAAATGCTGTTTTAGGTGTTAATGCATCTTATTTCAAACCCGATAACGGTGTCCCATTGGGGTTATCTGTTATTGACAACAAAATTTTAACAGGAACTTTATTTGACAGGGTTTCATTTGGTGTAACGAGCAATAACCGGTTCAAAATGGCAAAAGTGAGCCTCGAGGGGAAAATTTTAATTGATGCTAAAGAATTAAAATTACATAATATTAATCAGCCTATATTAAGCAAAAAAGATTTTTCTGTTTTTACAGCCGAATGGGGAGCAAAAACGCTTGAAACATCAGAGGCTTACGTTCATATAGCGGTTGAAAACAATACAGTCAAGGAAATAAAACGTTCTTGTATTGAAATTCCTAAAAACGGATTTGTAATAGTCGGACCTCACAAATATATACCGCAAGAGCTAAATTCCAACTCCGTTATTAGTTACGAGACAGAATTATCACCAAAAGACTGGTCTAATGTAAAATATGCCGTTGCAGGCGGTCCATATTTGGTAAAAGACGGCAAAAAATTTGTGGACAAACAAAATTTTTCAAATAATTTTTTGTCGACAAAAGCTCCAAGAACAGCTATTGGCTATACAAAAGCAGGTATACTTATCGTTGTAACTGTTGATGGGAGACAAAAAGATATTTCTTATGGGGTTACAATTAAGGAATTAGCTCAAATTATGTACGATATAGGGGCATATAATGCAATGAATCTTGATGGAGGCAGTTCTACTCAAATGGTTTTGAATAACAAAATTATAAACAAACCAACCGTTAAAGGCGGCGCAAGAGTTACAAATGCACTATTGGTTAGTTTTCCATAAAATTTATAATTAAAGGGAAGATAGGTTATACAAACTAAAAACCTTTGGCAATAGTAGCGCAGGCTCAACCGGATACTACAATTCAAATTCGTTAGAGAATTGCGTATTTTCTTTTTCTTTTAATCGCAAAAAAAAGAAACGGTAAGAAAATTCAAGCTAAAACAACTTATTTATATAAGTTAGCATAAAAGCTATTTAGTTATTGTTAATTGTTCTCCATAGAGCATTTCACGTTGTTTAAAGACTTTTGGGCTTTCAAGATACTCATCGTAAGCCATTTGCTCATTTATCCAGCCGTTTGGTGTAATTTCAATTATTCGATTCGCAATAGATTGAATAAATTGATGATCTTGAGAAACAAACAAAACAGTTCCCGGAAAATCAATAATAGCATTGTTTAAGGCTGTAATAGATTCTAAGTCCAAATGATTTGTCGGCTCATCAAAAATCAAAACATTTGCACCCGATGCCATCATTTTAGAAAGCATGCATCGAACTTTTTCTCCACCTGAGAGTACATTTGCTTTTTTAAGCGCTTCATCTCCTGAAAACAACATTTTGCCAAGGAAACCGCGAATAAAGTTTTCGTCTTTTTCTTTGCAATAAGGACGAAGCCAATCAATCAAATCAACATTTGTATCAAAAAACCTGCCGTTATCTTTTGGAAAATATGCTTTTGTAATTGTTTGTCCCCAATTAAATTCACCCTCGTCAGGTTTTATTTCTTCATTTAATATCTGAAATAAAGTCGTAGCAGGCAATCCGTCACGACCTACAAAAGCGATTTTCTCACCTTTTTCAACGGTAATCCTAAAACTTTTAATTACTTTTTCACCGTCAATTGAGTGATTTAAGCCTTCTATGTTTAAAATATTTTGCCCGGCTTCTCTATCCTGTTTAAAAACAATATAAGGATAGCGTCTTGATGAAGGTTTGATATCTTCCAAGGAAAGCTTGCCAAGCATGTTTTTTCTGGAAGTTGCCTGTTTTGCTTTAGAAGCATTTGCGCTAAATCTTCTGATGAATTCCTTTAATTCTTCCATTTTTTCTTCTGTTTTTTTATTTTGATCCTGTTTTTGTCTGATTATAAGTTGGCTTGCCTGTTGCCAAAATAAATAATTACCGGTAAAAAGCTGAATTTTGCCATAATCAATATCAGCAATATGAGTACAAACTTTATCCAGAAAACGTCTATCGTGAGATACAACAATTACGGTATTTTCGAAATTTATTAAAAATTCTTCAAGCCACATAATTGTATCAACATCAAGATGGTTAGTAGGCTCATCCATTATCAAAATATCAGGATTGCCAAAAAGAGCCTGTGCCAGAAGAACTCTAACTTTTTCATTTCCTTCCAGATTTTCCATTTTTGTATAATGCAAATTTTGAGAAATGCCAACACCGTCTAAAAGCTGTGCTGCTTGAGATTCGGCTTCCCAACCGCCGATTTCTCCAAATTCACATTCTAATTCTGAAACTCTGATTCCGTCTGCATCATTAAAATCAGGTTTTGCATAAATTGCATCTTTTTCTTTCATGACATCATAAAGCCTTTTATGCCCCATGATAACTGTATCTAAGACGTTAAATTCATCATATTCATAATGATTTTGTTTCAAAAAAGATATTCTATGTTTTGAATTAACAATAATATCTCCTGAGGATGATTCAATCTCTCCTGTAAGAATTTTCAAAAATGTAGATTTCCCCGAACCATTTGCACCAATTAACCCATAGCAATTTCCCGGAGAAAATTTTATATTTACTTTTTCAAAAAGTACTCTGCTTCCAAATCGAAGCGTTATATCATTTGCTATAATCATTTTTTATCTGCCTTATTTATCTTGCCTCATTACTATTAGTGTAAATTAAAAAAAATCCCTAAATACAATATTATACTCTATATGAATTAATGTTACATTTTTTTTACAATTCCTATAAAAACATTAAAGAAATTTATATATAATTTCGATTACATGATTAATTATGTGGAAGTTAAAGGTAAAAGGTGTTGCAAATGAGTAGTTCAATCAATCCTGAATTAGCAAAGTTATTAGGAATCAATTTAACAGGAAATGGTAGCGGTTCTTC
>JAQUYY010000129.1 GCA_028691575.1 Candidatus Gastranaerophilales bacterium | reverse complement strand
ATGGCAAAGGGCATGGGGTTGAATGTTTGTGTTGTAGAAAAAGACAAACTCGGTGGTGAATGCCTCAATGTTGGCTGTATGCCAAGTAAAGGGCTATTAGAACATGCTAAAAAAGCCTTACTTAGTGGACAAAAAGCAAATCCGTTTAGTGAAATACAAAATGACGTTGATTTTATCAGAGATAAAAAAATGGTAAAAACTTTTGAAAAAGTTAAAATAATAAAAGGTGTTGCCGAATTTGTCGATAAGCATACTGTAAAAGTAAATGATACAAAAGTAAGTGCCAAAAAGATTTTTATAGCAACAGGTACAAAGCCATTTATCCCTTCAATCGACGGTATAGAAGATATTGAGTATTTAACTAATGAAACTATATTTTCATTAGAGCAAGTGCCCAAAAGCATTACAATTATAGGTGGCGGAGCAATCGGCTCTGAGATAGCTCAAGCCTTTGCTTATTTGGGTTCTAAAGTCACTATTGTTCAGTTTGATGAGTATCTGGTTCCTGTTGGTGATAAGAAAGCAGGAAAACTTCTTGAAAGTCAGTTTAAAAAAGCAGGCATTGATATTTTAAACTCAAGAAAAATAACAAGAGCTTATATAAATGATAGAAATGTAGTTATAGAAACGGATAAAGCTGACATTATTTCATCTGAAAAATTATTAATTGCGACAGGAAGAAAAGTTGATGCAACAGCTTTAAAACTTGATAATGCAGGAATAAAAATTGGTAAAAGAGGTGAAATTCTTGCCAATAAATATTTGCTGACAAATAATAAGCATATATATGCGGTAGGAGATTGTAATGGGAATATAATGCTATCTCATGCCGCTATGCATCAGGGTATGATAGGTTTAATGAATTCGATGAGTCCATTTAAACAAGATTTTAGAAAGTTCCCGATTCCATGGACAGTATTTACAGATCCACAGGTTTCTCATGTCGGAATGACGAAAAAAGAGCTTGTTGCTAAAAATATCAAGTTTGATACAATTGATGTTGCTTATAAAGACTATGGTGCAGCGATAATTGAGAAAAAAGAAACAGGTTTTGTAAGGGTTTATGCGACAAAATTCGGAAAAGTACTCGGAGTTAGTATTATAGGTGACGGTTCAGGGGAAATGATTAATGAATGGACACTTGCAATTCAAAATAATATCGGACTTGCCCAAATAATGCTAACCGCACATTCTTTTCCGACAATGGGTTTTCTAAGCAAACGTGTTGCTGAAGAATGGGCAATGAAAAAGTTTGAAAATCCACTATTAAAAGTTTTTTGCAAACTTTTTAGCTAACTTTTATATTTTAGAAAAATGCGATAAAATCCTGTCGGTGCAGACTTTTGAGCTGTAATACCATTCCCTTGCGGTTATTCTGATAATTATCCAACCGCATCTTTCTAAAATAGAGTGTTTTTTAGTTTGCTTTACAGATATTGGGTTTTCATCGGCAATACCATCACATTCAACTGCTATGTATTTTTGACCGTCACTAATGACTAAATCTATTTCGTATCCTGCTGATTCAAAGTTTGAAATAACTTTTAGCCCATTTTCTTCGCATATTTTTGAGATATTTTCTTCAAGAGTATTATTAAATATTTTTTCTCTTTCAAAAATATTTACTTTTTTTGCAATGTTCATATCACGAATGTACTCAAGATAGCTTCTTAACAGACCTTTTGGCAGATCTGCAATTTCTTTTGAAATAAAGCAAATCATCTGTTTTTTTGCTCTGGTAATTGCAACGTTAAACAAATTTGGCTTTTGAACAAAAGTTAAACTCTGGAAATGGCTGTTAGGTGCTAATACAAATGAAATAAGCATTGTATCTTTTTCATCACCTTGGAATGTATGGGCAGTTCCGACTTCGATTTTGTGTTTTTTAATTTGGGATTCCGTAAGAACTTGCATTAAGGCTTTTTCAATTAAATCAACCTGACCTCTGAACGGTGATAAAATTCCTATAGAAGTAGGTTTTAAAGGCTTGTTTCTCTCATCTTCAACTATTATTTCCTGAATTTTTTGAAGAATCATTTCGCATTCAGCCATATTTCTTGTTACGTCAAGGTCAACTCTTGCACTTTGAACGATTTTTAACTCAATACAAGGTGGATAATCAACTTCTGTATTCATTATACGGATTCTATCACCGTAAAACTCTTTATTACTGAAATTAATTATCGGTGGACGGCTTCTAAAATGCTCGTCGAGCATAACCGGACAATGAGAATAATAATTTGCAATATCAAACATTGAATTAGTTCTGAATCGCCACATTAACTGATATTTATCAGGAATACTATATTGACTTAAAAATGATTGTTCTTTTGCTTTTTCCAAAAATGATAAGTGAGGTAATTGTTTATCATCACCAACGATAACAGCACTTTTCGCTCTAAATAAAATAGGAAAACAGCTTGCAATATCGCATTGAGAGGCTTCATCAATGATAACAACATCAAAAAGCCCGGGTTTTAGCGGTAATGACTCTGAAATTGAGTATGTAGTAACAGCCCAGCAAGGAAAAGCTTCTAATAATGGCGTGAAATCTTCGTCTTCTAATAAACGATTTTGAAGATTTTTCTTTCTTTCAATCAAGGCTTTTGAGTGAACCATCAAACGCTGACGCTTAATTTGATCTCTCATAATGCCTTTTAAAGAGTCCCGACGCTGTTTTCTTAGGATTTCAACAGCCAATTGTTTTTGTTTGCCCTTAAGTTCTTTTATATTTTCTAATAATTGATGCAAATTGCCGATTTTAACTATTGTATTTTCAATTTTTTTCAAATCTAAATTCAATTTTTTCAAATATAAATTTTCTCGAATTATATTTATGTTTTCGTATGTAATTTTCTCATTATAATTCAATTTTTTGCTACATTGAAAAGTATAAATTTTTTGCATAATTATGTTTATAAAATCAGCTTTTTCAAAAGAATTTTCGATTTTATCAAGCAAGAATTGACTGACTGAAATGTCATCGTGGTTTAATCGAGGAAACTTAATTTTATTCTCTCCGATTTGATTTGATTTTTGAGTATATTCTTCAAGAATTTTGGACCATTTTTCTTCCAGTTTAATAATTTTTTCGCATTTTTCTTCGAGTTCTTTAATGTTTTTATTGGTATTTAAGCAATCTTCTTCACTAACAAGAACAGAAGTTTCAAAACCTGTATCAAGGTCAATTTTGCCTGCTAATAAGTCTTGAAGCTGAAAATTCAACTGCTTTTGATAGTTAGAGCGACCTGCTCTAAGCGATAAATAGGGCGCTCCGAGATGATTTAGTCTTTTTGAAACAACATCAACAGCTTTGTCCATTCTTGATGCTACAAGTACCGTTTTTCCAGATGCAACCAAATGAGAGACTAAATTGACGATTGTATGTGATTTTCCGGTTCCGGGAGGTCCATAAACAGCTACCAGCGGATTGTTTTTAATAGCTTTTAGTACATCTGTTTGGCTATCACTTATTTCTAGAGGAACAATAGGGATAAAATTACTAAAATCCGAGGATTTTTTATTGCCGATGTTCTTTAAATATTCTTCATTAATAACATTTAGAGCCGTTTCTCTAAAAACACCGTTAGGTTTTTCAGCTAATTGAGTTAATTCATGAAGTACTCCTGCTGTGATAGATGGTCTTTTGGTTAATATTATTGATGTTTCGCCTGTAACAATAACATTTTTATAACTATCAATAATATCTGTATTTTTATAATTCAAAACTACTTCAATATCAGGAACTATAGATTTTAAAGTAGTAATAAAAATCTGTAATTTTTCCGCAGTTAAGGGCAAATCGGGAACAACGTCAATTAAGCCTTCAAACATATGTTCAACTTCATCTTCATCATCGTATTTCATTAAACCGGCTAAAGCCCCTGTATTTAAAGAAATAGTCTCTTCAGTAAGTGAGCACTCAATATTAAGACCTTTTCGCTCTAATTTGCAAGGCACATACAAAAGTGGCGTAAGAAATTCATTCTTCTTACCTCTGATTGACTGACCTCTTAAAAACAAATAACCATATAATAAATAATGATCTTTTTGAGAAATATCTGAATGAATCATTAATTGTGTTAATTCCTTACTTTCACCGCTAAGACTAAGCGGTCTGTCATATTTGAAAAATAGGCTTTCTTCCTCTTCTAAAAATATCCATTTATTATCTTTATCTTGGTCTAAATTTCTAAAAGTAGAAGATTTTACTTCTTCTCTGACGCAGTCGTGCAAATATAAACACAGATTTTTTATAAAACTGTTCTGAAATGCAGAATTTAACAACTTTGTAGCTTCTTGAAGCATTCTTAATTCCCTTTACCGTAAATATTTAAGTATTATTTTACTATAATTTAACTAAAAAGTAACTAAAAAGTAACTAATATTTACTAAATCTTGATTTTATCTTTTATTATGTGCTAACATACTTATATCAAAATAATTTGATATATTAATCAAAAAAAACCAATAAAAGGAAACTGCTATGAAAGGTCATGCGGAACAATTTAACGCTTTATCGGACGAATTAAGGCTAAATATTTTATTATTTTTGTATAAAAATAAAGAACAATGCGTGTGTAATTTATGTGAAAAATTTCACATAAATCAATCGGCTATCTCCTACCATTTAAAAATTCTTACGGATTTAGAATTTTTAAATAAAAGAAAAGAAGCAGTTTGGAATTATTATTCTGTTAACAAAACACATATACTCTATCCGATTTTAAGAAAAATATTCAAAAAGGAGAATGGCTAATGTGGGAAAAAGTTTTTTATGAATTTGTATATTTAACATCAGAACTGATAGCATTGTTTATCGGGATAAGTTTTATCATTGCCTTTATCCAGATGTACTTATCGGAAGATAAAATTAAAAAATTTTTAACCACTAAAAATAATGGGACTAATGCTCTGGTAGGTGCAGGAATTGGCATGCTAACACCATTTTGTTCATGTTCAACTATTCCGTTATTGATAGCACTATTTAAAGCTAAAGCTCCTTTTAGCGGTGCGATTTCTTACCTTATAGCATCACCTATTTTAAATCCAATTATAGTAATTCTTTTTCTCAATTTCTTTGGATTTAAAGCAACTATTATATATATCTCTTTTACTTTTTTATTTGCAGTAAGTTTCGGTTTGATTTTAGATAAAGCCGGATTTGCAAAAGAAGTTAAGCCTCTTCCTGAAAAGCAAAAATGTTGTTGTTCTTGTAACTCCAATAATGTTATAAAAAAAGACACATTACAATTTAAAGCAAAAGCAGCATTTTTAGATGCTTATAGTATATTTAAAGGAGTTTTTGGATATATTTTATTAGGTGCAGCCATTGGAGCTTTTATTCATGGAGTTGTTCCGGAAGCATTTATATCTAAAATAATAGGTAAAGCAGGTATATTTGAAGTTCCAATTGCCTCAATTATTGGCGTGCCTTTATATGTAAGGGCTTCTACAATGATTCCTATTGCTGATGTGTTAATAAATAAGGGCGTAGCACTTGGAACGATGGTTGCTTTAATTATTGGTGGGGCTGGCATTAGTATACCTGAGATAATTTTACTAAACTCTATATTTAAAAAGAAGATGTTAATAGTTTTTGTAATTTCTGTTCTTGCGGTAGCGATTATAACAGGTTGCTTTTTTAATTTATTATTCTAAATTTTAAAAAGTTTTTCTGCGTTTGAGGTTGTGATTTG
>JAQUYY010000128.1 GCA_028691575.1 Candidatus Gastranaerophilales bacterium | reverse complement strand
CCCAGATTCTTAAGCTTGGCAACAGAAGAGGCGATTGCGCAAAACTTGCAATCGTTAAGTTGGTTATTTAATTTAATAAAAACAGAAATACACACAACAACAAAGACGGTAAAAATAAGGGCACTGTTTGTTCACACGCGAACGGTGCCTGTTGTACGTCTAAACATTATAACGGCTTTAAATTTTGGGCTACAACTTCAAATTTTCAAACCTTATGTACCGTTTCACTTCCGTACACTGTGGTTTGAAAATTTTTCGTTTCGCCTCAAACTTTAAAGCCTTAACGACCACAACTTTATAGCGACCGAAATCTTTTGTCTACAATTTTAAATCGCAAGAATTCATGTACTCCTTAAGGATATGTACACTTCATTCTTGCGATTTTTCATTTCGCTCAAAATCTTTCTAGTCTTTAACGACAGAATTGCTAAAAATATTATACGATATATTTAAAATTTTTAAATATATAGTTTTATTAATTCTTCAAATGTAATATCAATGCCAGTTGCTTTTAAATTGTCTATTTTTTTCTCAAATAAAATTTTTAAATTTTTTTCTTTAGTTTCTATATTTCCATAATGTAAAGCCCTATGACATGTTGGACAAAGACTAATAATATTCTCAACACAATCAATGTTTTTATTAAAATTTTTCCAATATTCTTTAAAATTGGGTTGAGGTATAAAATGATGAGCTTCCATATATTGTTTGTTTGTAGATTTAGATAAAAAGGTAATATGATTTTCGTCAATTTCGCACTTGTAATTTGAGAGTTCCAAAGCTAATTTCCCAACTTTTGGATTTCTTTTTAGTCTACTGGTTGCAGATTCCTCAAGGGTAGGTTCTAAATTTTTATTATTAAGTAGAGTTACTCTTTCACTGGCACTGATACGAGTTTTTTCTACTTCATCTTTATATTTTTCCTCTTCAATATCCAATGGGTTTGCTGAAACTTGCAAAGAGTCTTTTTGGATGAGGGAAATATTAAAATTTTGATAATTTATAAGATAGGCTTTGTAGTTAGTTTCATCTTTTAAATCTTCATTTTTATAAAAAGATCCTTTCTCTGTCAAAAGAAAAGTATCCATAACGGACTCATACGAAGGATTCAAAGCTATTTCATTTGCGTCTATTATGAATAATGATAAATTGTTTAAAACACCTTTTATTCTGCTTTCATCCTCAAATTGATTTATTGTATCGCTAGATAAAGATTTTTTTAATTGAATTTGTTCGCAAACAAATTCAATTTCGTTATGAAAATTTGCAGTAGCAATAAAAGAAAAAAATAAATCCATAGATATTTTATTGATGGCATATTTTACTTTTAAGTTTTTTAAAACCTGATATGTGAATATTGCTGGAAAAATATGTCTCTTTGTATAAACAGTTTTTATATCTTGCGTAAAAGGAGGCATTTTAAATTTTAATACTTGTTCAGTTGCTATTTTATTAAATTTATCTTCTGAAGATTCAGCCAATGAATTATAAACATTTGTAATACTTTCTTCTTTGTAAGTTTTAAAATTTTTAGTTATAAGTCCGTATAACTGTGCAATTATCAATGCTCTATAATTCGGTTTTTCCAAATCTACACTTGCATAGTGCTTTCCAAAGAATTTTGCTACAGTTGTTGCTGGATTTGATATCCAGTATTCAAACAAACGAGTAGCATTGTAAGCATCTTTAAAAGATGTATTATGTTTGGTAAATTTCCAAACATAATTTTTTCCATATTCTGAAACTAATTCATTGAACTCTAGCAAATCCATAAAATTATCTCCTTAAATTTTAAGTATTTCTTTTACTACTCTAGCTATAAAAAAAGCCATTTTAGGAGGAACTGCATTTCCTATTTGTTTGCATATAGATGTTTTTTTTCCATAAAATACAAAAGAATCAGAAAAACTTTGAATACGAGCGGCTTCTCTAGGAGTTATGGTTCTATTTTTAATTGGATGTATAAATCTTCCGCCAGAAGGAGTATCAAAACGAGTAGTAATAGTTGGAGCAATATCTTTATAATCTAATCTGCCATAAGATCCACTATGGACCGATTTAATATTTTCATTTAAAACTTGCCAATTTTGACCTTGTTTTATTTTATTCATTCTAGAAATAGCAACTTGTGAATGATTAGTTTGTGTATGATTATATGTTATGAAATCAGATGAGATAATACCTTTTAAATATTCCGGATATTTTTTGTTCTTGCACAGAATTACTTTGCCATTTTCGTTTGGTTCATTTAGCCCGAAAAGAGCATCATGTACATATGCTCTTTTGAAAAAGAGTGGGTATTTAGTTTCTATTTTAGTCTCTGTTAATTTGAAGATAGAATCTAAATCTATTTTTTTATTCAAAACTCCAAAGAACACAACTCTTTCTCTATTTTGAGGTATTCCAAAATTAGAAGAATTTAATGTTTTATAATAAAGATTATATCCAATTTTATTGAAGGAAATAATAATTTCATTTAAAATCTTGCCTTTACTCATGGTTAAAAGTCCTGGAACATTTTCCATTACAAATACTTTTGGTTTTTTTTCAGAGACTGTTTTTAAATAATATTTGAATAAATAATTTCTTTCATCAGATATGAAATCTTTTCTAATTCTTGCACCTGCCATAGAAAATCCCTGACAAGGAGGACCACCGATAATTATATCTGAAAACATTTGATTAAACGATGGTGTTTGTACAATTTTTTTGATATCATCAACGAAAACTTTAACATTAGGATGGTTTGATGAGTAAGTTTTTGCTATTGATTTATCAAATTCAACAGCACAAACGATTTTAAAACCTGCCTTAATGAAACCTTGAGAAAAACCGCCTGCACCAGCAAATAAATCAATGACATTCATTTTTAACACCTAAAGACATTCTATATATTTCATTATATTTTTTAATATATAATAATTCTTCACTTGTTAACAAATATATTTGTGATAAGGTATCATCAATAGTGTCTATAATTTCCTTAGAATATTTATGTTTATATTCAAATTCGGACTGTTTTGAGTCAATCCTGATTTTTGTTTTTTCTAGATTTTCAGATAGTTTTTTATATAAAACAGAAAATTTCTTTTTTTCTTGTTTTGATAAAGATACAGGTAAAGAAAATAGGGATAATTCTTTTGCTGTAATGTGCCAACAATCAGAAACTATAGTCCAAAACCAAAAGAATAAACTAGAATTAAGAATGCAATGATATACGGGGATCATTGAGTTTTCATAAGAAAAACTTTTAAATTCATTAGAAATTTTATTTGAAGAGGTTTTAATCCAAAAAGTACCTCTCATATTTAAAAATAAACTTTTAGATGTTATATTTTTAGATACTGTATTTATAAAATTATTTTTTGACAGAGTAAGCACTTTTCTATAGATAGATAAATCCATCTTATTTGATAATTTTGGATAAAAACATTCTCTAATAAAAGGATTGTTTATTGTTTTTATATTATTAAATAAAATTTCTCTTTCTTTTTTATACCAAAATTTATATCCAGAAGTAAAAACTTCATGTTTCCCATTACCTTTGTTTGCTAATATAATTGTTAGCTTTTGATGAACACCATCAAACAAACAGTCAGGACGGTCTGCATAATGTAATAGAAATTGTTGTTCCATATTTTCTTCAATATATTTTCGTATTCCTTTCATACGAACAGTTGCCGTATAAGATAAAGGTATTATCATGCCTAAGACACCATCAGCAGATAATTTTTTTATAGAATTTTCTATTACGTTGGCATAAATATTTCCATAATCTTTATTGAGCTTGCCTTTATATTTTACACTTTCAACATAAGGAGGATTGCCAACAATAATATCAAATTTCATATTATTACAATTTTGTTCACAAACGAAATCATTGCATGTAAAATTATTTTTTAAAACATCTTGTAATTCTCTTATATTCAGAGAATTGCCAAATAGTTCCATTGATTTTAAAATAATTTTAGCCATGGCTATATCTATTGCATTTTTATCAATATCATTGCCATATAAATTTCTTATAATTCTCATCATATCATCAAGAGTAACAATGGTATTTATTTTTTTAACGAAGAGACATTTTATATATAGAGCATTGACTAAAAAAGCACCAGTTCCACAAGTGGGATCAAAAATTTTATAATCTATTATATCATCTAATACAATTTCTTTATATGATGACTTATAAACTATATTTAATAAGTGTTCTAGATTTTTTGGTGCATATTTTATATTAAATTTTTTTGATGCTTTTTGCAGAATAGCATTTCCTAGTATGAAATTTGATACATCTTCTGGAGTATAAAAACGACCATCTTCTTTTCTGTTATATTTTTTTTCATTTTCTTTGTCCAAAAACAAAAGTGTTTTTGAAGTATTATGTATTTCATCCGAAATGATATTTTGAGTAAAAGGAAAATTAAAAGAGTTTGAATCTTTTAAATACTCTGAATTTAAAATAGCATCTATAATTTTAAGCATAAATATTCTCCCGGATCATATTGTATCAAATAATATCTTTTAGTAATTCATTAATGTTTTTTTATCGTAAAAATAATATTTTTAATTTCTTTTTTCTTTTGATGACTTTCTTGTTTCAATTTCATATATTCATCATACAATCTATCTATTGTTGATTGAATTTCAGATTTAACAATAGGTATTCTGATATTACATATATCAACAGTTTTAAATCTGAATCCTATTTTTCTATCCGGCAATATCTTTTGATTCTGTTTAGATATAATGTTTTCTAATGATAAATGACGAATATATGATGCAACATAATTAGGAGAAATATTTATTTTAGGAGATAGCCTTACACAAGATAAATAACCAGAAGGAATGGTCATATCAATATTCTCTTTTATAATGGCAACCTTGAAAATTGTCCCTCTAGAAGATATCAAAATATCATTTTTTTTTAACAAATAACGATTTTTGCTAAAATCAGATATATTATTATAAAAAAAACTTTTTTCATATGAAATTTCATCATTCTCTATATCGGCTAGACGAATTACTCTGTATCCGCCGGTATCTTCATGACTCAGAGATTTATTTGTAAATATAGAAGGACCTGCAAATATATCAACACATAAATTTTTTAATAATTCAAATTTCATATCTGTATTATAATATAAAAAATATAAAAATACAATAATATATTTATTTTTATATTTATATTTTGTATCTTAATACAAAATAAGTGTAATATTATATTTAAAAGTTTTTTTGTTATATATTTTTATTAAGGTTTTATATATGGCAATTAATTAATTATCTCTGGACACAATATCTGGAACTTTTTTATAGAAAAAGCTGAATTTATTTGATTCAATATGTGAGAAATATTCCCGAGCGGGAATAATTGTTGACAATACCGGATAAATGGTATATAATATTCCCGAGCGGGAATATTTTTTTATTTTTTGGAGAGAAAATGACTATAAAAAACATAAAAGATGTTGCTAAGATTATAAAAGATACGAGGAAAAAACAGGGGTTAACGCAGGCTGAACTTGCAGGAGCAAGCGGAGTCGGTGTGAGGTTTATTATTGATTTGGAAAATGGCAAAGAGACGTCTCAGATAGGGAAAACTTTAAGAATAATTAAAATGCTGGGCATAAGCATAAATGTTGAATTGCCGGAAGGTGATAAATAATGGGGCAGAAATTATCGGTAAGATTATACGGTAAACAAGTCGGTATATTGGAACAGAC
>JAQUYY010000127.1 GCA_028691575.1 Candidatus Gastranaerophilales bacterium | reverse complement strand
GGAATTGATATTAAAGAAATAAACGATATAGATTCAGTTGAGCCGATAATAAATAATAGGCTTAATCTCATCAAAAAAGAATATCCCGATTTGGCTCAAAGCATTGATACTGCAAAGCAAAATATAAAGAAAAAATCTGAAACCGAAAGGAAAATAGAAGATTTAAAAACTCAGCTTGAAAAAATTTATACGAAAAAACCTGATATTGATTTAACAATTGAGGAGCTAAAAATAAAAATCAAACTTCAACAGAAAAATTTGGAAGCGGCAATCAAACCCTATAATACTTTTGAAGAGTTTGAAGACTATAGAAATCAAAGGTTAAAACAATCAAATAACACTTCAAACAAGAAAATGCAAGCAATAGAAAACAAATATAAAAAAGCAAACAAAATAAATGAAGAAGTAAACGCTTTAAAAGCAACATTAGCTCCGCTAAAAACGATTAATTATCTTGAAAGTGAATTAGAAAAAGAAAATCAAAATTTAGTTAAAATAAATTCGGATGCCGAAAAAATAGATAATATGATTCAAAAACGAGAAGAACAAAAAATTCTTCAAAATGCGATAAGTAACATCAGATATATAGAAAAATCAAGAAAATTAATACAAGATTTATCAGATAAACATAATATACAAGATGATAATGAGTTAAACAACGAAAGTTTAAATACAGCATTAACTAAAACAAGTATAATTGCCCGTGAAATATCTGTTTCTCAGAAAAAAGCGGGAATGGATGAAGATAAAGCGCATATCCCGCTTGATATGGAAATAGCTCCGCATGTGAAAAAATGGTGTAGTGCAAAACCTGATGAATGGCTCGAAGTCGTTAATTGTGTGGAAAATAATACCGAAATAAATCAAGAAGGAACATTCTTTAGAGTATTAAATAATACAGCTGATTTGTTGAAACAAATTTCTATAATAGCAGATGAGTTATCAACTTCTTCAAATAATAAAATTAACAAAGAAAAAATGACAAATTTAAGTCAAAATGCAGCAACAGCTCTCAAAATGATTAAAAAACCACCTGTTGTTGACTAAATATAGGATTATTTATTATTAGACTCTGCTATTCATATAAATATTTTGCAGCACAGCCATAACCGTAATTTGTTGCTGCAGTTGAATTTTCTATACAATCAGTTGATGGATTAAAATATCCTCTTGCTCCTGCCGGGATTAATGCATTTGTTGTCATGCTTATTCTAAATATATCTTTTCCAATTGTATTTGGTTTTTTAAATCCGTTTATATCTATAAATATATGTCCACATCTTGTATAATCTCCACCCCAAAAACTTAAATCATAACTACAATTTGATTTATTAATTTCGAATAACATTAAATTGCCGTTGTTTAAGATTAAGCCGGGACGAGGATCGGTAGTTCTGCCAGTACCGTTTAAATAATACCAGCTGTTTGTACCGCTATGCCAGCAACCCTCGGCACTTGCTCCGGTTCCTGTTCCGCCGGTACCGGAAGTTCCTGAGCAATCTTTTATAATATTGAGTTTTGATGCATAAGCGTTTTTTAAATCTTCACTTCCTGTCGCATCTCCGGGAAATGCTCCTGCTAAGGTTCCGCCGTTATCTGCTACAATCATCATTGTTGCCTGCGACAGGTCTGAATATTGTTTTTTCCATGCTGCTTTTAATTCTGCATCGTTTGTCGTGCCAAATAACATCGGAGTAACTATAGAGGCAATTATTCCGATTATTGCAATGACTATTAATGTCTCGGCTAATGTAAACGCCGGTTTATTTTTCATAAATAATATCCTATTAATTTTTGTATTTTTAATTACATTATAGTATATACTTTAAAAGTAATAATTGCAATTTGTTAAAATTTGTACATTTTTATAGAATTTACAAAATTTTCTGTTTCTTTTTGATCGTATTTTCCTTCGTCATTAAATGCAACAATCAACTTGCTTTTTTTATCTGTTACATTGGCAACTGCAATAATACCTTCTAAATCTGATTGTTTTTCGCTTAGAATATCAATCTTAATTTTTGCATAAGGAATAGTTTGATTATCAGCAATAAAAGAGCCTTTTTCTTTAATATAAATTCCTTGAACCCTTGTAGGAAGGAAATTCAGCTTCGGAGCAATTTCTTTAATCTTTTCATCAAGCTTATCAGAAGTTATATCTTCTTTTGAAATTTTTATTAAAAAACTGCCATCACCAAATGCAATTTTTTGACCCGTAATTTTATTTTCTGAAACAACAGCAGAAACTCCGGCAATTTCAACAGTTTTTATGATTGTATATTCCTGAGAAATATTTGAAAAATCTGCAACTTTTTGAGCATTTTCTTCAATTTTCTCTGGAGAAGGATTGATTTTGCTGTTTATGAATTCTTTAACTTTATCAAGCCCGCCAAGACTGTTAAGTCCGATAACAGCAAGAACTACAATAATAAAAGACACGATAGTTTTCAGACAACCCATTTTTACAACTTCCTCCTTAACAAAAATTTTATTTTACTAAAAAAATGTTATGTTTTCTATATAATCATAATGATACAACAGTAAGAATGCAAGTTAAAATTTTTATGAGTACTCAAAAATATCAAAATATTTCAAGTGTCGATATTGACATAAACCAAGCTACACCGATGTTAAAGCAATTTCTTGAAATCAAGAAAAATTATCAAGATGTTATATTGCTTTATAGGATGGGTGATTTTTATGAAACCTTTTTAGAAGATGCAATAACAGCATCAAAAGAGCTTGAAATAACTCTTACCGGCAGAGAAGCGGGGCAAGTCGGACGTATTCCGATGGCAGGAATTCCTGTAAAGGCTTTGGATAACTACCTTCCCAAATTATTGGAAAAAAATTATAAAGTTGCAATTTGTGAACAAACCACCGATCCTTCTGAATCTAAAGGTTTAGTGGAAAGAGAAGTTATCAAAACCATTACGGCAGGTACTATTTGTCAAGATACGATGCTAAAATCCAAAAAAAATAACTATTTAGCAGCTATTTTTTACGATAAAAAAAGCAGTTTGTATGGTTTGGCGTATGTTGATATTTCTACATGCGATTTCAGAATAACACAATTGCCTTTAAATACTCTTATATCTGAATTAAGTCACATTAGTCCGTCGGAAATACTTGCACCTGTTATTAAACAGAAAATTCAATCTTATCAAATAGTCCCTGAAGAAACAATAAACCTTCCTGAAAGTATCAAAAACCAATATAATTGTACTAAAATTGACACTTCAGTTTTTGATGAAAAAAAATCTGTTGATTTAATCAAAAAAATCTTTGACGTTACTTCAATAGAAGCATTTGGATATCCGAAATTTAATTTTGGAATTTGTGCCGCAGGTGCTATTTTAGAATACTTGCAAGATACTCAAAAAGCTGAAATGCCAATATTTGATACAATTTGTCCTTATGAAATTACTAATTTCGTTTCTATGGATACATCGACAAGAAAAAACCTTGAATTAACTGAGACGGTAAGGGATAAAACGACTAGAGGAAGCCTATTATGGGCTATTGACAAAACTTCTACCAATATGGGCGGAAGATTGCTCAGAAATTGGATTCAACAGCCTCTTCAGGATGTAAAAAAAATAAGGCAAAGACAAGATTTGGTCGAAAAGTTTATTAATGACAGCCGTTTAAGACTTGAGCTAGCCTCATTACTTGATAAAGTCTATGATATAGAGCGTTTATCAACAAAAATTACTAATAACACAGTAAATGCACGAGATTTTTTAGCTTTAAAAGAGTCGATAAAAGTGCTTCCTGCTATTCAAGAATTGCTACAACCGATAAAATCTCCTTATTTAAGTGCAATTTCTGACTTAAACCCAAGTCTGATAGATTTCGTTAATATTTTGGAAAATACAATTTTTGAAACCCCTCCAATCGGAATTAAAGAAGGAAACCTTATTAAAGATGGCGTAAATGATGAGTTGGACTACTTAAAAAGTCTTTTAACAGGTGGTAAAGAGTGGCTGCAAAATTTTGAAAATACCGAAAAAGAAAAGCACGGCATTAAAACTTTAAAAGTCGGTTTTAGCAAGACATTTGGCTTTTTTATAGAAGTTACGCATTCTAATACAAATCTTGTACCTGCACACTATATAAGAAAACAAACCTTAACAAACGCTGAAAGATACATTACAGAAGAGTTAAAGAATCATGAAAATGAAGTTCTCAGCGCCGAATCTAAGACAATTGACTTAGAATACAAGATTTTTTGCGATTTAAGGAATTACTCTAAAGAATTTGTACAGCCTATAAGAGAAGTAGCATCAGCAATTGCAATACTAGATGTGCTTCTATCATTTGCAAATGCTGCTGTTGTAAATAATTATACAAGACCTGTTGTTGACAATTCTAGCGAAATATTTATAAAAGACGGTAGACACGCAGTTTTAGAGCAAATTTTACCGTTAGGACATTATGTGACTAATGATTTAAAAATTACAAACGGAAATAGTTTTGATAATCAAACATCTTGCAGTTTTATGATTTTGACAGGTCCTAATATGGCGGGGAAATCAACTTATATGAGGCAAAATGCGCTTATCATAATTCTTGCTCAAATCGGCTCATTTGTCCCTGCTAAAGATGCTAAAATAGGTATTGTAGACAAAATTTTCACAAGAGTAGGTGCTGTTGACGACTTATCAACAGGACAATCCACTTTTATGGTGGAAATGAATGAAACAGCAGGAATTTTAAACTCCGCAACGGATAAAAGTTTTATTCTCTTAGATGAAATCGGCAGAGGCACAAGTACCTATGATGGTGTTGCAATTGCATGGAGCGTAGCTGAGCATATAGCTGAAAATATTAAGGCAAGAACAATTTTTGCAACTCACTATCATGAACTGAATGTAATGTGCGAAAAATATTCGCAAATTCAAAATTTTAGGATTACAATTGAAGAAAAGAATGGCGAAATCGAATTTCTGCGAAAAGTTGTACAAGGCGGTGCAAGCAGAAGTTATGGAATTCAAGTAGCAAAAATGGCAGGTTTGCCAAAGTCAGTTATTTCAAATGCTGAGCAAATGATGATAAAAATGCAAAAAAATTATGCTGCAAACCTTCCTAATAAAAAACGAGAAAAAGAAGGATTAGAGATAAATACCCCGCAATTAAATTTATTTATAGAATGAGGCAAAAAATGCAAATAGAAATGTTATTTTCAAAAATTCATAGAGCAACGGTAACTGATGCCAATCTAAATTATACAGGATCAATTACTATTGATAAAATTTTAATGGATGCTGCAAAAATTAGAGAGCATCAAAAAGTTGATATTGTAAACATAAATAATGGCGAAAGATTTTCAACCTATGTTATAGCGGGTGAAAATGATAAGGGCGATATTTGCCTTAACGGCGCAGCCGCTAGAAAAGCTCATAAAGGAGATAAAATAATTATCATCACTTACGGTTTGTTTGATGAAAAAGAACTTGAAAATTATGTGCCTTTAATTGTTTTTGTTAATGAAAACAACAAAATATGCGAATAATTTGTAACAAATTTTTCAAAAGTTCATTAATGAAATATAATTTTAAATAATAAAAATATAAAGGAAAACATATATGAAAAATAAGCAAAATCTCGGTATAGGCTGGAACTTGCGGGTTCGGGGCGTGACCCGAAGCAAGCAAGTGCAAAGCCGTTTAATGCCGAGTATTTTAAGAGAAAAAGGCTTCACGCTGGCCGAGACATTGATAGTAATTGCAATAATAGGAATA
>JAQUYY010000126.1 GCA_028691575.1 Candidatus Gastranaerophilales bacterium | reverse complement strand
TCCGATAAATCGGAACGCCGTCAGGCAAACTCCTATCTCTTATGCTTTTATAATAGCGGACCGGAAAGGCCGCGGTCAATAGGGTCCTATGTGGATAAATTAATCTGACAAAAGCTGACAAGAAGTTGACGGAAATCTAATGATTGATTGCCCGGCATTTCTCGCATTGGTAATATCGCTTACCGAATACGGAATTGTAATAGCGAAATTTCGTATGGCCACAATCCCAACACCCGCCTTCAAGTTTGAAGGTTTTGCATGTCGGCCGATTGACCAATTTCGGCCTTTCGAATATTTCCATCTTTGTATATCTTGTTTTCATAAACACATTATAAGCAATGACTATTTATTTTTTATGTATTGACTTCACGATTATTATAGCATAAAATAGATACTGTAAGTAAGGTTTAAACTAACATAAGGTCTATATTATGGAAAAAGGCGATTACATATCAACAATTTTACGTTCCAAACAGACGGTTTTATCAGCTAAAGACATAATGTTGCTTTGGGGTGAAGCCAGTTCTGACGCAGCCAGAGTAAGGATGAACTACTATGCTAAAGGTGGAGATCTTTATCGTATCCGCAGAGGTTTCTACGCAAAAGATAAAGATTATAATAAGTTCGAGTTGGCCATAAAAATATTTACGCCATCCTATGTGAGTTTCGAGTCCGTGCTTGGCCAGGCAGGCATAACCTTTCAGCACTATAATCAGATTTTTATCGCATCTTATACGAAACGAGAAATCGTTGCCGATGGTCAGACGTATTCTTATAAGCGAATCAAAGATGCGATTCTCACCAATCCGGCCGGCATCGAAAATAAAGATAACTATTCGATTGCGACTCCCGAGCGCGCGTTTTTGGATGTGATCTATTCAAATAAAGATTATCATTTCGATAATCTTGGTCCTTTGAATTGGGACAAAGTATTCGAAATACTCCCCATTTATGGCGGTAACAAACGCATGGAAAAAATGGTCAAGAAGTATCGCAAAGCATTAAATACGGAGACAAAATAAAATCTTATGACACTTAATACTACAACGCACAAAAATATTCTCATCAAAATTCTTAAGGATATCTATACCGATTCTACCATCGGACCTATTTTGGGTTTTAAGGGAGGTACGGCGGTTTATCTTTTTTACAATTTGAATCGTTTTTCGGTAGACTTGGATTTCGATTTACTGGACGCCGAAAAAGAGGATTACGTTTTTGAGCAGGTAAAAAAGATTTTGGAGAATTACGGCACGATAAAAGAAGCGGAAAAGAAACGTTTTAATCTGTTTTATGTCATGGCTTATGACGATAAGGTTCCGGGCGCTCAGAATATCAAAGTGGAAATAAATCGCCGAGAATTCGGTTCGAAATACGAAGTAAAATCATATCTTGGTATTTCCATGAAGGTTATGGTACGGGAGGATATGTTCGCCCACAAGCTTTGCGCCATGTACGAGCGGATCGGTAAAACCAACCGTGATATTTTTGATGTCTGGTATTTTTTGCAGAACGAGTGGCCGGTCAATAAGGAAATCGTGGAATCTCGAACAGGTATGAAATTCAAGGAATTTTTGCAGAAGTGCATTGATTCGCTTGAGAAAATAACCGATCAAAATATTCTTTCCGGTATGGGTGAGTTGTTGGATAACAAGCAGAAGGATTGGGTAAAAGCCAAACTTCGCACCGAGACGATATTTTTACTAAAGCTTGCTTTAGATAACGAAAAATAGGTTTGTGCCGAAGAAGCAAAAATTAGTTTTATGAAAATAAAAGATTTACCAAAAGTTGATAGGCCGAGAGAGAAGCTAGAGAAATATGGACCCGAGCGACTTTCGGATTCGGAACTTTTGGCCATTCTTTTACGAACTGGAAGCGAAGGAATCAATGTCGTGGAATTATCCGGTAAGATTTTAAGGAAATTTAGCGGTATCGGTTTAGCCAAGGCGTCGGTTAAGGAATTAAAGAATACTTTTGGTCTTGGTAGCGCAAAAGCGTGCGAGATAATCGCTTGCTATGAACTCGGCCGCCGGCATCTACAGAATAAACAATCAGTTCTACTTCTGTCGCCAAAAGATGTTTGGAGTGAACTTAAAGATATTCGCGATCACAAAAAAGAACATTTCGTTATTTTCTTTTTGGATTCCAGAAATCAGGAAATCAAACGGGAAATCATTTCAGTCGGTTCTCTTAATGCCAATCTCGTCCATCCCCGTGAAGTATTCGAGCCGGCCGTCCGGCATTTAGCCGCGCAAGTGATCATCGCTCACAATCATCCGGCTGGCGATCCTTCTCCGTCACAAGAAGACTCGGATATTACGAAACAATTAGTAGATGCCGGGAAACTACTTGGAATAGAGATCAAAGATCACGTAATTGTCAGTAAGGCGAATTATTTCAGCTTCAAAGAACATAAATTGATATAAATTATGGCTACACAAGATATAACAGGGAAAAAATTTATGCGCGAGACCGATGCGCGTATTCTCATCGATCGCAGACTTCGCGAAGCCGATTGGGATATCGAAGATAAGAATCAGGTTTCTACCGAAGAGACTTCGCAGAATGGCCGTGCCGATTATATTCTCAAAGATACGCGAGGCCGCGCCATAGCGGTTATCGAAGCAAAACGTTTTTCTGTCGATCCGGCTTCCGCCAAACAACAGGCTCTTTCATACGCGGAATCCATCAGTGCCGGCTTCATTTTCTTATCGAACGGCGAGGAAATTTATTTCTGGGACTATAAATACCGACCGGAACAAAAAGTTGCCACTTTTTTCTCGCAACGTGATCTTGAGAAAATCCAGACCCTCCGGCTTGATCAAAAACCGTTGTCGGTTATTCCTATTCCGGAAAAGTATTACAAAGGCAGTGAGTGGCGTTCGCCTCGACCATATCAGAAAGAAGCGATGCAGATTATGGATAAAGCTATCGAAGGTGGCAAACGCAAAATGCTCTTGGTTATGGCAACAGGAACCGGTAAGACCGACACGATCGCTCTCTATCTCAAACGATTATTTGAAGCCGGACTTGCCAATCGCGCGCTTTTTTTAGTGGATCGTATCGATCTGGGAGTTCAGACAAAGGAGGTTTTCGATGAAATACTTAAAGACTATCCGTCCAAACTTCTTTATGGCGGTAAACAACGCGACGAATCATCGATTATTATTTCGACTTTACCGACTCTTTATTCTCAACTTTCGTTATTCACTAGCGGTTATTTCGATGTGATTGTCTCCGATGAAGCTCATCGTTCGATTTTCGGAATTTATAACAGTGTTCTTTCGCATTTCGATGCTATCCGCATTGGGATGACGGCAACTCCCAGCGGATATGTTGATCGCAATACTTATAAACTTTTCGGATGTTGGGATGAAACGGAGCAGATGGGTAAACCGACTTTCGTCTATAGTATTCGTCGAGGAGTTAAAGACGGCTATCTCGCCGGTTACGATATCGTTCAGATTGACACGAAAGTATCGCTTGAGGGCGTTAATTTCGAGGGCGAAGATTATAACCCGGAAGATTTGGAAAGAAAGATAAACCTACCGGCTAGAAACGAACAAGTTGTTCAAGCTTATTTTATCGAAGAAGAAAAACGCGAACCGAAAAAAATACGCAAAGCTATCGTTTATGCGGTTACTAAACGCCACGCCGCCCAGCTTGCGTATTATTTCAATCAAGCTAAACCGGAATATAAGGGCAGGTTTGCCGAGGTCATCACTTCCGATACCGAAGATCCTCGTGGGGCTATCCGCCGCTTTAAGCTGGAAGAAATGCCAACGATTGCTGTTTCCGTGGGCATGATGGATACCGGTATCGATGCGCCGATGGTTGAAAATATAATAATGGTTCGTCCAACACAATCACCGATCTTATATCAACAGATGCGTGGCCGCGGCAGCCGTCTCGATTCTCGGATCAATAAAAAATCATTTAGGATTTATGACTTTGCCGGTGTTACTAAATATTTTAACGATGAAAGTTATAATCCATATTCGGAAATTGCAAAAGTCAAAGCTGGCATCCCATGGGGAACCGAGGCCAAAGATTTTGTTGAAGAAGATATTGAAGTACCAGCTGGTTTTATTCAGGTTGCAGAGACAGCTCAAGAAAATGTCGATGTGGTCATCAAACGCGCTTATGTAGAAGTTGGAGCCGAAGGAGAAAAAATCGATTCGGATGATTATCAAGTGGCTTGGGAGCGACAAGTTCAGGAGCTTGCGCAAGCCGAGCCGTTGGTGAAAAAAGTAAAGGAAGGCAAGGAACTTTCCAACGATGAGTCTCAAATTTTATCGGACCGTCTTAACTCGCCGAAGTTTTATTTCAACGAAGCGAATCTACGCGAAGCATATCGTTATCCGATCGGGACCCTGAATGACTTTATAAAAACAGCTCTCGGTATCCAAAATCTCCCTACTGAAGAGCAATTATATGAGGATCGGGTCAGTGAACTCTTTGAAGCGTGGATGATCGATAAGCAGTTCGAGCCGGAGCAGGCTAAGATTTTACGCTTAGTGAAAAGCCAATATATTGCTCGTCGCTCGCCGATCGAAGTTTCTATTTTTAACGAACCGATTTTCTCGGCCATAGGCGGCCTTAATTATGTATTACGAGTCTTTGATGAGGGAACGCTGAAAACCACCATCAAAGAACTAAACGAAAGTGTTTTTGTCCAACAATATGCAAAATAACATCCAACAATTAAGAGAAGAATTCAAAAACAAAATCGCACGGCTTAACGATTATCTTTGGGGCGCAGGATTGAAAGACCCCGTTACCCGTATTCAGCAAATCAGCTTCCTCTTTTTTTTGAAAATGCTTGAGGAGCAGGATATTGCCATGGAGAAAGAGGAGAAGTTCACCGGTCGCGAGCATAAATCCATTTTTGAAAGTAAAACCGAAAAATTCCGTTGGTCGCGCTGGCGTGAGAAAACCGGTGATAACCTTTATAAATTCATCCGGGACGAAGTTTTTCCATTTATCGATGAACTTCACAACGGCCACGCCAATATCCGCCAAATCTTTCATGGCGCGAAGCTTCTTATTCCCGATGAAGTAACGCTGAAAAGAACAGTTGAAATAATCGATACTATTGATTTCTCCAGTTTGGATACCGACGTTAAAGGCGATCTTTATGAGTCACTCCTTGCCAGTATCGAATCGGCCGGCGAGCTCGGGCAATTTCTAACGCCGCGTCATATCATCCGCGCGATTATCGAAATGGTAAATCCGAAAATCGGCGAGACGATTTTTGATCCTGCCTGCGGTTCGGCCGGTTTCTTGATCACTTCATACGAATGGCTGAAATACAAAAACAGCGATCGCAAAAATATCGAAGAGCGCGACGGCCGAGAAATCGGTTATGGCGACAAACTGAATAAAGAGCAATGGCAATTTCTTACCACGAAAACTTTTCATGGCTATGATGTCGATCCGGAGATGACTCGGCTTGCTTTAATGAATCTTGTTTTGCACGGCATCGAGGGTGCGCATGTTCGCAGAAAAGACACCGTTGCCGGGGCCGAAGACGAGGAAGATTTACGACGATTCGATGTCGTGCTCACCAATCCGCCGTTCGCCGGAAAGGTTGACCGAGAACGGATTAAACCCACGCTCCCAGTTAAATCCAATAAGACACAGGTGCTTTTCCTGGGCTATGTTATCAACTCGCTTAAGTCGGGCGGCCGGGCCGGCATAATCTTGCCGGAAGGTTCGCTTTTCGGAACCAATAAAGACGATAAAGATATCCGCCGCTTTTT
>JAQUYY010000125.1 GCA_028691575.1 Candidatus Gastranaerophilales bacterium | reverse complement strand
AAATTTTAGGCTTAAGCGAAGTTCCTCAAGCGGGTGATGCTTTTAAAGTTGTTCAAAATGAAAAAATAATGAAAGCATTGGTTTCTATCAGAAAAGATACGGAAAGAATTTCTAAATTGGATGCAATTGCACCGTCTCAAGTTAGAAAAGAAACTATATTAAAAGAACAAGAAGAGCAAAAAGAGCTTAATATTATAATAAAAGCAGACACTCACGGTTCAGCTGAAGCTGTAAGTGGTGCCGTTCAACAGCTTCAATCGAAATCCATTTTTGTAAAAGTTGTTCATATTGCGGTAGGCGATATCTCAGAAGCCGATGTTATGCTTGCTGCAGCAAGTAACGCTATTATTATAGGTTTTGGCGTAAAAGAAGATTCAAAAGCTGCAAGAATAGCAGAAGAAGAAGGCGTTGAAATTAGGAAATATGATATTATTTATCAAATTCTTGAAGATGTAGAAAAAACAATGCTTGGGCTTTTAAAACCTGAAATTAAGGAAGTTGAATTTGGTAAAGCTGAAGTAAGACAAATATTTACAATCGGCAAAACCACAAAAATTGCAGGTTGTTACGTTTTAGAAGGAAAAATTGGTCGCAATAAAGTTGCTTCTGTTATAAGAAAAGGTAAGGAAATTTATAAAGGAACAATTGATCAATTAAAACGCTTTAAAGAGGATGCAAAAGAAGTTGCAACCGGTTTTGAGTGTGGTATTTCCTTTAATAAATTTAATGATCTCCAAGAAGGTGACATTATTCAAGTTTACGCAACAGAGGAAATTGAAAGAGTAACTCTTGTTTAGTTAAATAGAGGGGATGCAAATGGTTGCAAGAGTAGATAAAGTCAGAAAAACTTTAATGAAAGAAATAAGTGATATAATTCGTCGAAATGTCAAAGATGCAAGAATTTCAGGGATTGTATCCGTTACAGATATTGATTTATCGGGTGATTTAGGGCATGCAAAAGTTTTTATAAGTGTATATGGCAGTGACAAAGAAAAAGAACAGACAATGGAAGCGTTGGTAGATAATACTCCTATTGTCAGAAAAGAAGTAGGTCGCAGAATCAGATTAAGACATGTGCCTGAAATAGAATTCAAATTTGATGATTCTATTGAAAGAGGTACAAAAGTTACTGATCTAATCAACAAAATTTCCCGTGGTGAACTGTAATACGGAAGATAAAAATGTCTTTTGGAGTAATTAATATTGATAAACCACAGGGCTTTACATCTCATGATGTTGTTGCAAAACTTCGGAAAATTTTAAACACGAAAAAAATCGGACATACGGGGACTTTAGATCCTTTGGCAACAGGTGTTTTGCCTATTTGTGTCGGCAAATGCACAAAATTTATTCAATATTTTGATGATACAAAAGCCTATCGGGCAAGCATAAAACTAGGAATAACAACTGATTCATTTGATATTGACGGAAAAATTCTTAGTGAAAATTCTGTAATTTTGGATAGAGAAGAGGTTTTAAAAGCATTAAAAAATTTTGAAGGAGAGATAGTTCAAACACCTCCGATGCACTCTGCCGTTCATTATCAGGGTAAAAGACTTTATGAATATGCAAGAAAAAACATTGAAATAAAAGATATTCCGAAAAGAAAGGTTTTTATTAAGTCTGTTAATCTTGTAGATATTGAAGAAAAAGATTCTTCAAATCCTATATTGATTGTAGAGATTGATTGTTCATCGGGTACTTATATTCGCTCAATTGTCAATGATTTGGGCAAAAAATTAAATTACGGAGCAACCTTAGTCGGATTAATAAGGACAAGAGCGGGTAAGTTTTTGATTAAAGATAGTTGGACTATTGAAAAAGTAGCAGAAGTTGCAGAAAATAATCGGTTAGAAGAAATTTTTATCAATCCATCCGAATATGTACAGCTAAAACCTTTAAATATAGATGAAAAAATTTTAGAATATTTAAAATACGGCAAGTTTTTTGAAACAAAGGATGAAAATTTTAAAGAAGATGAAATGTTAAAATTGATTTATGATTCACAAATCGTTGCAATTGCTCAATATAAACAAAATACAGTTTATCCCAAGAATGTTTTTTATGAAGGGGAGTAAAATGAAAAAATTTAAAAAATATATTATTTTAATCTTTTTAATATCGATGTTTTTTATTCCGATACAAAGTTTTTCATCGACAAATTATTGCGTAGAACATTGTCCTAAAGGTCCATATGAAATCGGCAATATTTTTTCAAGAAGTTTTCAAAAAGTTTCAGGTTTGAATTTTTTAGCATCAAAAATTGTTGAAAAGAAAATGGAAGATAAACTTGATGAAATAGCTGACGGAGATTTTGATATTGATCTAAAGAGTTTTAGTGTAACGGATTTAGCTGCAGGAAAGTTGCAAGGAGTTGTTGTTAAAGGTCAAAATATTGCTGTTGAAGATATTTATCTTACATCTGCTGAATTTACAACGTTGTGTGATTTTATTCAATTTGATTATAAAAGTTAGCCTGCAAAATTGCTTACTTCTGTGGTTGTGGCATTTAGCGGGGTTATTTCAGAAAATGATTTGCATAGTACTGTTTATTCCCAAAAGTATATTGAGGATTTTTCTAAAATCAAGATTGATAACCCGATTATTCCGATAACTTTTGTAAATCCGGATGTTAACATTAAAAATAACAGACTTTTGTTAAACGCAAGAATGAATATGCAAGGATTCGGCAAAAATTTAAGCATTCCATTTCAGTTAAATACAGGCTTAACAGCTTATAACGATAAAATTAAACTTGCAGATATTAGAATTACAACAGATACAAACAGTTTTAATCTTAAAATTCCTGTAGAAATTTTTAACGCCGTAAACCCTGTTTTATTCGGGTTAATGACTTTTGAGCAGAAAGGTACAAAAATTCAGATAAAAGATGTGGCAATCAAAAATGATAAAATAAATGTTGGCGGAATTATAACAATTCCTAAAAACGGTTAAGCAATTTTTTTTAAAATGTGATAATATTTTATAATTAAACAAAAATGGTGAAGAAAAATGAAAAAAACAGTTATTTTTATACTTGTATTTCTTATAGCTCTTGTAATCGGGGCTTATTTGCAAAATAAAATCAGCACAAAAAAAGTTGAGATGAATAATTTAAATATTTATTTTGTGAAAACAATTGAAGAAAACCATACTAAAATAATTCCTGTAAAAAGGGCAGTATCAGGGCAAACAAACCTTATCAAAACTGCAATAGCGGAACTTTTGAAAGGACCTAATGAAGAAGAAAAAAAACAGGGATTTCATACAGAAATTCCTGAAAACACCAAACTTATAAACATAGTTGAGGGTCCAAATAAAGTAATAATCAATCTTTCGGAAGAATTTGAACAAGGCGGAGGTTCAAAAAGTATGGCAGCAAGGGTTGTTCAGCTTACCAATACAGTTTCTTACGCATCAGGCGAAAAGCCTGTATATTTGGAATTAAACGGTAAAGCAGTTGAATATATAGGCGGAGAAGGTGTGGAAGTACCTAAAAATCATACAGAATACAACTATGACGATTGATGAAAAAGATATTGAGTATTATTTGAATCTTGACTGGACATTGATTCATGGAACAGATTTGGATTTTAACGGAAATACTTATCATTACATTGAAATTAAGGAATTTCCTAATTTTGCATATTGTGCAAAAACACAAGAAATCGCTCTTGAAAATTATAAAAAACAGCTAAAATTAATGATTCAAGTAGCCTTAGAAAACGGAGACAGAATTTTAGAACCCGGTGAAGATCCTGATGACGATATTGATTGGGAGTCTGTTTGTCCTTGAGCTTTAATTGACTAAATATAAAATAGTTTGTATAATCAAAATATGAAAAATGATGGAATTAAATTATGAAAAACATTTTTAAGAAAAAATTTGGATTTACACTGGCAGAAACCCTTATAGTAATAGCGATAATCGGAATTATTGCCGGTATTGCGATTCCGACGTTATTTGGCACGACAAGTGATGCAGAGCTAAAAGCAAAATGGAAAAAACAATACTCAGATCTTACACAAGCGACAATGATGATAGTTGTAGATAATGGCGGAACTTTAGCAGGTGCTTTTCCGGGAGATGCTGCGGGAAGTGAAGATTTAAAAAATGCTTTTGCTTCCAAACTTAATATTATAAAAGATTGTTCCGGAACCTCTGGTTATGGCGGAACAGGTACCGGAGCAAGTGCTGAAGGTTGTTGGCATGAAGGAAATAACAGCTGGTATTATTTAAACGGCACAGGGCGAGATAGTGTTTTAAGTTCGGGGTTAATTTTAAACAATGGCAGTTTAGTACATTTTATTTTTAATAAAACTGATTGTAGTTACTCCGTAGGGGATTATTTTAGATGTGGTTATATTTACGTTGATACAAATGGATTTAAAAAACCAAATACGATTGGAAAAGATATTTTTGGAATGAATATATCAGTTAATGCACTTATTCCGTTTGGAGCACAAGGATTATATGACCCAGAAACAAGTTGTATAGAAGGCTCAACTGCTTCAACTAATCAAGGTCATGGTTGTGCTGCAAAGTATTTGTATGAATAAAACTACTCAAGTTATTGTGAGGAATAAAATGACGAAGCAATCTAAAGATAATAAGGAAGGAACTATGAAAAATAAAGGCTTCACCTTAGCAGAAACTCTTATAGTAATAGCGATAATCGGAATAATTGCATCAATTGCAATTCCTACGTTGTTTGGCACAACAAGTGATGCAGAGCTAAAAGCAGCATGGAAAAAACAATACTCAGATCTCACACAAGCGACAATGATGATAATCGCAGATAACGGCGGAACTTTAGCAGGTGCTTTTCCGGGAGATGCTGCAGGAAGTGAAGATTTAAAAAATGCTTTTGCTTCCAAACTAAATATCATAAAAGATTGCTCAGGGTTTTCAACTTATGGAGGAACGGGAGCTGGAGCAAGTACTGAAGGTTGTTGGCACGAAGATGCCAATAGCTGGTTTTATTTAAATGGAACTACTACTTGGAAAGAAAGTTTCCCTGGCTTAATATTAAATAATGGCAATTTAATTAGATTTTTAATTAACAAATCAAATTGTAGTTATCAAACAGGTGATTTTACAAGTTGTGGAAATATTTTAATAGATATAAACGGATTTAAAAAACCAAACACATATGGAAAAGATATTTTTGGGGTAAATATAACAACAAATTCATTAGTTCCATTAGGGGCCAGAGAAAGCAATGACCCGTCAACAACTTGTGTTGAAGGGTCAACTGCAACTGAAAATACAGGTTCGGGTTGTTCTGCAAAATATTTGTATGAGTAGTATTTAACCAACTGCGTCGGTAAATTTTAATGTAACAGGAACATTATTACCATGCCAACAATTATTAATAATCAAAATTGTAAAATTAACAACAAAGGTTATTTGCTTGACTACAAAGAGGTTGATTAACCAAAAACCTCATATAAAAATTGTTAAATTAAATAAAAACTATCAAAATACATTCAGACACATTCCTATTAAAAACAGTTCCATTGTTGGAAGTTTGAAGTGATTAATGCGGTATCTTTTAAAGATGATTTTGAAAAGAATTCTTTATTTGAAGTGGTTGGAGAATATATACTGTTATCTCTTTTCTGCAAATTTAATCTATTAATCTACGCCTTTGAAGTTTTCCATAAGGTTTATTGCCGCAGGTCCCATAATAACTACGAACATTGCAGGCAGTATAAACAAAACCAGAGGGATTATCATCTTAACACTGGCTTTTTGTGATAATTCCTCAACCCTTTGGC
>JAQUYY010000124.1 GCA_028691575.1 Candidatus Gastranaerophilales bacterium | reverse complement strand
GACTTCAGAATTATTATTCTAAAGCATTTGCACCGGATACAACTTCCGAAATTTCTTGAGTGATAGCAGCTTGACGAGCTTTGTTATAAATAATGGTGAGGTTATTAATCATATCACTGGCATTGTTTGTTGCACTTGACATAGCAGACATCCTTGCTGCAAGCTCACTTGCAGAGGCTTCTAACATTGCTTGATAGACATTATTTGAAATATATAAAGGTACTGCTTTTTTTAAAACCGTTTCAACATTAGGCTCAAAAAGCATTTGGGCATGTTGCTTTTTTTCATCAGTTTGTTTTTTATCCATTACAACAGGCAGAATTTGCCAAGATTCAGCCTGATAAGAGAGCATTGACTTGAATTTGGTTGTTATAATTTCAACTTCATCTATATGTTTGGATACAAAACATTCGGCTAAATCTTCAGAAATAACATGAGCGCTGCCGACTGTCGGAATTGCAGAAAGTTTAGTATAAGTTTTTACAATCTGTGCATCATAATTATTATTTCCTCTTAAAAACATTCTAAGAGCAGAGACACCTTTTGTTCCGACGATAAAAAGTTTTGTAGCTATATTGTTTTGAGAATTTTTTTCAATGATATGCTGGGTTTTTCTAACTACATTAGCATTATACGAGCCTGCCAAACCCTTGTCAGATGTTATCACAAGCAAGCCGGCAGATTTAATTGGTCTGACATCAAGCAATTCGGGATAATTATCAAGGGCATGCTTAAAATGCAAATCTACATGTTCAATTGGCGGAGCAATCATTAAAGCTCTTTTGAAGACATTTATAATTTCTTCTGTGAACGGGCGAGCAGCTTTTACGGCATTTTCAGCCTTTTTAACTTTGGCTGCTGCAACCAGTTTCATTGCTTGAGTAATTTTTTGAGTATTTTGAATACTTTTTATTCTTGCTTTAATATCTCGCAAATTAGGCATTTATCTTTCCTTTTCTTAGTTATTTTTACTTCTTGCTCGTTCGCCTTTAACGGGTCTTCGACTGACTGTTTTCCGACTTCATCGCAAATCCTCAGTCTGCGCCCTCAGCTCGCTCGCGCTATTCATATAAATACTTTGCCGAACAGCCATAACCTTTATTTGTTGTTGCAGTTGAACTTTCTATACAGGTTGTTGATGGAGAATGATAATTTCTTGCTCCGGTTGGTATTAAAGCAGTTGAAGTCACATTTGCATGAAATATATCTTTGCCTATTGTATTTGGTTTCTTAAATCCATTAACATCAACATATATATCACCACATCTTGTATAATCACCAACTGTATAGCTACAATCAGATTTATTAATATAAAAATTTATCAAACTACCGTTATTCAATATTAATCCGGGATTGGTATAACTACCCAGACCATTTCCATTTAAAAAATACCAACTGTTTGTCCCGCTATGCCAGCAACCTTCAGCACTTACCCCTGTCCCTGAGCCACCATGATTAGACGTACCTGAGCAATCTTTTATAATATTCAACTTTGATGCAAATGCATTTTTAAAATCTTCACTTCCTAGAGCATCCCCAGGGAATGCTCCTGCTAAAGTTCCTCCGTTATCAGCTACAATCATCATTGTTGCCTGTGATAAATCCGAATAAGCTTTCTTCCATGCTGCTTTTAGCTCAGCATCGCTTGTTGTGCCAAATAACATCGGTGTAACTATTGATGCAATTATTCCGATTATAGCAATGACTATTAGGGTTTCTGCTAAAGTAAATGCTTTTCGCTTTCTTGCCCACATGGGACATTTTCTACGGCTCGAGTCACTCTCGCCTTGAAAAGCAGTCAAACCCTCGCTATTAACAGCACAAAAAACATTTTTGCCGTACATACCGCCACAAATGTTTTTACTAGCCTCAGCTCGATTTCGCTTTTCTGATTGCTGCATTTTTGCTATAAAATTCATTATCCATCTCCTATTTGGGTTGTCATCCTGCACTTGATACGGCATCTTCCCAATTTACATTATTTGTTTTTTATTGATAATTTGTTAGATGCTGAACTAGATTCAGCATGACAGGTGTATATTTCTTGTTAACTTGAAAAAGCAGTATCTCTAAACTTTTCAAGTTCAGCAAACAAAGTTTTTTCCTCTTCTTCTGTTAGCTTATTTCCTTCATTTAAAGATTTTTCAATATCAGATAAATTTACTTCCGAGTACTGTACCCATTCTTTTTTAAATTCTTGAATTTTTAAATTATCAATTTTATCTAATATGCCCTTATTTACTGCAAAAAGAATCGTAGTTTCTTGTGCAACCGATAAAGGCCTGTATTGAGGCTGTTTTAAAACTTCAATTAATTTTTGCCCACGTCTTAATTGCTCTTGAGTAGCAGTATCTAAATCGCTTGCAAATTGTGCAAATGCTTCTAATTCTCTAAATTGAGCTAAATCAAGACGAAGTTTTCCTGCAACTGATTTAATCCCTTTAGTTTGAGCAGCGCCACCAACCCTTGATACTGATATGCCGGCATTTATAGCAGGTCTGATACCAGAGTTGAACAAATCAGATTCCAAGAAAATCTGCCCATCTGTAATACTGATAACGTTTGTCGGAATATAAGCGCTAACATCACCTGCTTGCGTTTCGATTATAGGAAGTGCTGTCATGCTACCTGCACCGTTAGCATCCGAAAGTTTTGCAGCTCTTTCTAAAAGTCTTGAATGCAAATAGAATACATCTCCCGGGTATGCTTCACGTCCCGGCGGTCTTCTTAGTAACAAACTCATCGCTCTGTATGCTTGAGCGTGTTTTGTTAGGTCATCATATATAATTAAAACGTGCTTTCCTTTATCCATAAACTCTTCGCCAATTGCAGCCCCAGCAAACGGTGCTATATATTGAAGTGAAGCAGCATCATTGGCTGTAGCAGCAATCACTATTGTATAATCCATTGCTCCTTGTTCTTCTAAAAGTTTTATTGTTTGCGCAACCGAACTTGCTTTTTGTCCAATCGCAACGTATATGCAAATTACGCCTGTTTCTTTTTGATTTAAGATTGTATCTATTGCAATAGCTGTTTTGCCTGTTTGTCTATCGCCAATGATAAGTTCACGTTGACCTCTTCCAATCGGTGTAAGTGCGTCTATCGCTGTAATGCCTGTCTGCAAAGGTTCATGTACCGATTTTCTTTGAACTATACCGGGGGCAATTCTCTCAATTGGTCTGTATTCTGAAGAGAGAATATCACCTTTTCCGTCTAATGGTGTGCCTACCGGATTAAGGACTCTTCCTAATAAGCCGTTTCCAACAGGAACTGATGCTATACGACCTGTTGTTTTTACAGTCATACCTTCATGAATATGCCTATATTCACCTAGGATGACCACACCGACATTATCTTCTTCAAGGTTTAAAACTATACCAAGTGTGCCTTCACCGTCTTCAAATTCTACAAGCTCACTTGACATAGCTCTTCTGAGACCATAAACTCTGGCAATGCCATCACCAAGTTCTATTACAGTACCAATATCGGTTACTTCCAGTTTCGTTTCATAATTTTCAATTTTTGATCTTATTATTGAACTTATTTCATCCGGTCTTATCGCAGTCATACGCTTTCCCCTATATCTTCTGTTTTCAATTAATTTCTATATCTAAACTCATTGCAAGATTGTTCAATCTGCCTCTAATGCTTCCGTCGATTACTTTATCACCGATTTTTACAACAACTCCGCCTATTATATCTTTATCAATTTTCGTAATTAATTCAATTTTTTTATTTAAAAGTTTTTCCAGATTATTTTTTAATTTTTGTTTTGAATCGTCTTTCATTTCAATTACCGTAAATACCTGTGCTTGTGAGATATTCCGCATTTTATTAAGTGATTGTTCATAAAGATTAATAATTGATGGCAATATAAAAAATCTATTTTTATCCAACAATAATTTTAATAAATTTAAAATACTGTCAGAAATTTCCGATTTAAAAATTTTATCAATTACTTCTTTTTTATCTTTATTTTCAACCGTCGGATGTTCCAAAAAAGGCTTTAAATCATTACTCTGCTTAAATACAGATGTTACTAGAGTAAAATCATCTTTCATTTTGTCAAAATCATTAGTACTCTTGGCAATGTCAAACATTGCATCTGAATAACGCTGTGCTATAGTTGAAAATTCGATTATTTGATTTGAATTCATTTTTAAACCTTCATGTTCTCAATATTTTCAATAAAATTGTCAATAAATTTTTCATGCATTTCATCATCAATAGCCTTTGTTATATGCTCGCTAGCTACTATAAAAGCAGCTTTAGAGACAATTTTTGAAACATCTTCATTAGCACGTTTTTTTTCTGTTTCAATATTTAAGGAAGTCCTATTTTCTATTGATTTAACTTGTGTTTCAGTTTCATTATGAACTTTTTCGACCAGATTGCTTACAAGCTCTTTTGAATTTTTCAGAATTTCATCTGTTTTTATCCCAATATCTTCAACATTTTTTTGAGATTGTTCTAAAATCACTTCTGATTGTTTTTGTTTTTCTTTAGAAGACAAAATCTCATTTTCTATCTGAACCCGTTTTTTATCAATTTGACCAATAATATTAAATTTTTTGACGAGCCAAATGATAAATGCTAAAACTATCAGAAAATTGATAATATTTGAATGAAATATGTATTCTAAAAAATGGTGGAAATCTTGTGCGTGCATAATTTTATCCGTTTATTGCTCTTTCTATAACTTCACTTGAAACCGAAATTGGAACTTCTTTGCCCAATATTTTTTTTGAAATTTCATGAGCAAGTGTAATTACTTCCGGTTTTAATTGTTCAATAGCTTCAAATTTTTCTTGTTTTAGCTGTTCATTATTTTGCTTTTGTAAAAAATTTGAATCATCATAAGCATTTTTAATAACCTGAGTTTTTTGTTTTTTAGCTTTTTCCAAGGCTGTTGAAACGATTTGGCCGGATTCTTTTTGTGAATTTTTTATTTTTTGATCATAATCAACAATAAGATTTTGAGCATCTTCTTCATTCTTTTTAGCATTATTAATATTAGTTTCAATAAAATTTTTTCTTTCTTTCCTAACTTCCGTCACCGGAGTATAGAAAATAGCTTTCATAATCGCAGAAAAAATTATGAAACTTATTGCAAGAATAATTGCCGTTCCGTCTAATTGCATTAACATAAGCTATTATCCGACTTTTGACATTAAAATAAACGCAATAACAAGGGCATATAAAGCCAATGCTTCCATAAAAGCAAGACCAATAAACATTAATACTCTTATTTTACCTTCAGCTTCCGGCTGACGTGCTGTTGCATCAATTGCAGATGCTACTGCCGTTCCCATACCAATTCCGGGACCTAATGCTCCTAACCCTACTGCTACTCCCATCGCCATAAGTGCTGCTGCTTGTGCATCCATAATTTTTCCTCCATTATCTAACTGTATCTAGTGTTCTTCCGATGTTGCCGCCGCAATATATGAAGCAGACAATACCGCAAATATAAAAGCCTGTATAAAGGCAACAAATAATTCAAAAAGCATAACCGGTATAGGTAAAAATACCGGAAATAGACCGATTAATACCAATATAATGATTTCACCGGCTAAAATATTGGCAAAAAGCCTGACAGCCAATGATAAAGGTCTTGTAAAATCTTCTAATAAATTTATCGGAGCCATAAACCATACAGGTTGAAAATAATGTTTAACAAAACCTAAGCCTTTTTTCGCAAAACCTGAGCTTATATAATATATTGAAACTATAATCGCAAGTGCTGCCGTTACATTGATATCATTTGTCGGAGATGCCAATTCCCCATGCTCTA
>JAQUYY010000123.1 GCA_028691575.1 Candidatus Gastranaerophilales bacterium | reverse complement strand
AAGATAACTGCCACGTCCCGTTCCATTCAAATAATACCAGCTATTTGTGCCACTATGCCAACAGCCTTCTGCACTTACTCCGCTTCCTGTTCCACCGTATGTTGAAGTTCCTGAACAATCTTTAATTATATTTAATTTTTCAGCAAAAGCATTTTTTAAATCTTCACTTCCTGCTGCATCCCCAGGAAATGCACCTGCTAAAGTACCGCCGTTATCAGCTACAATCATCATTGTTGCTTGAGTAAGGTCCGAATAAGACTTTTTCCACGCTGCTTTTAGCTCTGCATCGCTTGTCGTGCCAAATAACATTGGCGTTACGATTGATGCGATTATTCCTATTATTGCAATTACTATCAATGTCTCAGCTAGAGTAAATCCTGTTTTTTTCCCTATTTTATTCATTATTTACTTCCTCTTTTTCATTTTTTATAAAATTAATTATATCATTATTCTTCTTTTAAGCAAAGTTATTTATATTGCTAAATACTTTGAAGTTCATAGTTGTAACTTTCTTTGTAAATGCTTATTTCTTGCTCTATATTTGATATATATTGACCGCAATTGCTTCCTATACTATTTTCTTCGAGCTCCCCTATACTTAATATTACATCATATCCATAGTCTTGCAACTTTTTAATAATTCCTTCATTTAATTTTTTCACATTCAGAGGCACTGAAAGAGCATTCTTAATTGCCGATATAGTAGGATTTATCGGAGTAATTTTTATTAAAAACAGATCAGGACTAAAATATTCTTTCAAAATTTCAGGATTAATTTGAGACTCATCTTTTAGGGCAAAATTCAAGGTTATTTTCTTTGAATCCTGAGTAAAAAACCTTTGACCGTATTTACTGATTTTCTGAAAATCCCATTTTTTAACAGGTATTAATTCGTTTCTAATGTTTTCATCTGTATTATGAATAGAAAATTGAAGCTGAAAATTCTTGTTATAATGCTTTTTTTTAATTTCTATCAATTTTTCAAAAAATTTATCCGTCCCCACAGGAGCAACTGTTGAAATTGATGGAATAACATTTTTCCCATAACGGGAAGACAAAATATCTAATACATCAAGTACTGCCAAATTTAAACTTGGTTCTCCCACTCTTGCAAACTGAATTTTAAACCGTTCCGTTTCGGGAATTAATTTGCCAAAACGATTTTTCGTCAAAAAATCAATTTGACTCAAAAGATCTTCTCTTGACAATTTACCTTTGTAAAATCCTCCCGCATCACAAAATTTGCATTTCACAGGACATCCGTACAAGCTGGATATAATAATTACCCATTTTTTATCCCTGAATAATGGAGGCTGAACAGATTCTACAAATTCGATTTTTTTGCCGTTGATATCAGCAATATAAACAACTGCAATATCGGGATTTCCGGCTTTTGCTATTATTTTAAATTGATTATTATCCAATTGTTTCATATATCTCCATAGCTGCTTTTAGTCCGTCTCCGACCGCAACGGATGTTTGTCGGCACATGCCATTTTTTACATCACCAATTATATAACAAGCCGGATTATCCGCTAAATCTTTATTTATCAAAGTATCCTCTGGCAATCTGCCAATTGCAAAAATAACAAAATCCACGCCAAATTTATTATTAATTAATAAACCGTTTTTATACTTTTCAATTGACTTTACGGGCTCGTTTTTTTTGTAACTTATACTTGCTGTTTTTTTACACTTTTGAGCCAGCAAATTTATTGCCCGTATATTATTTGACCGATTTAAAATGATAATTTCATTGTTTTTCGAGAGGTTTACAGCATAGTCAAAAGCAGCATCTCCAGCTCCTACAATAGCAATTTTCTTGTCTTTGCACTTAGGGAAATTTTTTATTTCATAATAAATATATTTTTTAAAATCATTATTATTTTCAAACTCTGTTTTTTTAGGAATTGTTCCCGTAGCAATCACCAAAAAATCTGAAAAGTAATGGTTTTTAGGGGTTTTTATTAGAAAATTTTTATTTTGTTTAATTTCAATTACATTTTCTTTTATAAGTTTGATATTTGGATATTTTTCCATTTGCTTCTGAAAAAGTTTTATCAAATCTGTACCCGTTATCCCATTTGGAAATCCTAAATAATTTTCAACCAGATTAGCATTATTTAATAGACCACCGAGTTTATTTTTTTCAAATATATCAACATCCAGCCCAAATCTTGCAAGTTGCATGGCACAAGCTATTCCTGACGGTCCTGCTCCAATAATGTTTACTTTTGGCATTTTATCAAATCCTTTGTTTTTAAAATCGGACCAAAACCATGCGCAACGTTTAAACAGCTGGAAAAATGCAACTCTCTATTATAAGTAGCGGTGGCATCAACAACAAAAATCGGTTGTATTCCACGAATAAAAGCACTTCTTGCTGTAGTTTCGCAACAAAGATGTGTCATCACACCCGTTACCACAAGATTTTCTGTATTGTTCTCTACCAGCAAATTTTCAAGATTTGTATTGTAAAAAGCATCATACTGTGATTTTTCAATTAATATTGAATTTGAAATATTAAAATCTTCAATAATCTCATCTATTTTAATGGTATCTTTCCAAAAACTTGCCATAAGTCCTGCATTATCATTTGTATTTATGTGTTTTGTAAAAATAACAGGTCTTTGTTTTTCATTAAAATACTCAACAATATGTTGAATATTTTTTATTATAAAATTAGCTGACGGCACTTGGGCATGAGAACTTGGAGACAGGAAAAACTTTTGCATATCTAAAATTATCAAAGCAGATTTGGATATATCAATTTCAAAAGGCTGTATTCTTGTAATTAACCCTATTTTTTTGATAATTAAGTCAGATTCTTTATCTATATTTTGAGAAGTAAAATATTTTTCTTTTTTCATTTAAAAATGCTCAACTTTTTTACTTTTTTATTTATAAATAACATAAAAGAAGGCTTTTTTAAAAGCCTTCTTTCTTGAATTATTGGATTTTTATTTTCTTACCAATAACCTCTAACCGGTTCTTTTTTCTCAATTGGCTTGATTGGAGCTGCAAAAGAAGGTTTTACAACAGGACATGGGCATGGAGCTGTTGCGCTTGGACAAATTTGACAAGGATTAGTTGGACAAGGACAACCCGCTTTTTGACAAGTCGGACATGGACAACCAACCTTTTGACAAGTTGGGCAAGGGCAAATTACTTTTGGGCAAACAGGACATGCCGGACTAACGAATCGAGAAGTCGGACATGGGCAAGTTGAGTTTGGGTAAACAGGGCATGCCGGGCAAGCTCTTACAGGCAATTGAACCGGACAAGCCATTCCACAAGGACAACCAATTTGCCTTGATGCTATTGATGGCTGCGTATAGTCCATACCTGCTCGAGAAACGTTTACTCCTCTGCCGTATGTAAGGGCTGACGCCGGTTGTGCTATTAGTACTAAGAATCCAAATAGGCTTAGAATAGCAAGTAATTTTTTCATTTTTTTCCTCCCAATTAAACAAGTTTGAATACAATTATTCAACTTTAAACGGCTTGTTTCATCCGATTAAAGTTGAACAGGAGTAAGCCTTGTGCCTAATTTGATATTTCTAAACTTATATACTAATCTTTATTGATACAATAGGGCTGTTTATTTATTATCACTTCTATTTCATTAAAGAAATTTTTCAAAACAAGTGGAACATCTTTTGAACTAGAAATATTTTCTGCAATAATTTGGGCAAAAAGTGATTTGTTAAATTCGCCAAACCCCTTTTCTCTCCATAAATTTTCTAAAATTTTTGCCATCGGCAAATTTAATTCTAAATCTTTTTTTGTAATACTACCAGTATTTTTATAAAAATTATTAATACATTTTATTATTAAATTTTTTGAAATAATATCTTCAAACTCCCCATTTTGAAATACAAAAACATTATCATCGGTTCTCATTGTTTTTTGTATATTTTCAGCGATATTTTTGGCATCCTCGTCCAATAAAATCATTACCGGAATATTTAAACACTTTTTGTATTCATTATAAAGCCTTGCTACCTGGTTTTTTCCACCAGATGCGATTAATAAAATTCCGTTTTGGGCGAAATCCAAACCATAAATTTTAGCAAATGCCGGCAAAAGTTTTTCTTCAGTTGCACCTTCCGCTAAAATAACAATATTTAACGGAAAAATATAACCTTTCTTTTTTCTTATAGTTTTAGCTTGCATAAATAATTTTTCAAAATCATTCTCAACTGATGTTAATTTGTTTATTTCAATCAATCTTTTAGTATTTAATGACAAATTTTCAATTTTATTTTTTTCTAAAAATTTTAATAGAGAAGAAATATTCAACAAATCCTGAGAAACATAGTCAATATAATTGCTGTAATTTCCGTCAAATAAGGTTTTTTCCTTAAAAAGTTTAGTCTCTTCATATGCTAAATATAAATTCAGATTTTCGTTGATAAAATTTTGACACGATAAACTTCTAACCGAATTATTCCAAATAATTTTAACCAGTTTATCAACATAATCAACGGGAATTTCGGCAAATTTTTGCGAATTGATTTTAGGTTCTACTAAAAATCGCAAAATTATATCCCGATAAACTCTTTTCCTCCTTTTATCAGGCAATTTGAATCTTGTTAAACGCTCTAAAGATATGAGCAGCTCTTCAATGCTCATAAGTTTGATTCTTAAATTAGAACTTTTCAATAATCCTTCGGGAATATCTACAGAAATTACTGATGAAATTATCACTTCCTCAAAAATTTGTTGCATAAATAGTTTATAACAGGCATGCCTTTTTTAGCAAGTTCGATTAGGAAAAATCTTAATTTTTTTCAAAATTAAATTTTTTCTATTCCCTCAAATAATTTATTATGTTAAATTTTCTTATACAATTATTTAAAAATGGCACTTTTTTAAATAATCGGTTTTTATATAATATAAAGCTGTTTCATTAAGGTAAAAAAATGATACCAAAAATCTCGACAAATCAGCAAATATATACTAATTCAACAGAAATCAAAAAAGAAACCACTTCTGTTGAAAATACTGTTGCGCAAACCATGCCAAATAAAACAATAAATAATATAAGTTTCAAAGGACTGCCGTTTTTTCAGCCGTTACCCGGGATTACCGACAAAGAAGACAAGCAAAAATATTCAGAATTGGCTGCCTTTTTGGATAGTCGAGATGAAAAAAAATTAGAAATTTTACTAAAGACAGGTAGATTATTGTCTAAAGATTCAAATGACACCTCTTCTGCTCTCGATAATTTGTATAAAATAATGAAAGAACCACGAATTCAAGGTTTGAGCAATAAAAATATTTTAAGCGAAACTCTTAGCGCATTAACAAATCCGTTTATTATTACTCAGGATTTTGGTGAATTGCCAAGAGAATTTATAGAAAAAAAAGTAAATGAAAATTTAGCAAATAAATCGGGTCTGGAACCGAATGCTGCAAAAACCACTCAAGATTTAGAAGTAGATGCCAGCGGAACATGTGTGGCAGCCAGCATAGAATTTAATTTGGCAGATAAAAAACCGGCAGAATTTGCTCGATATGTTGCAGGACTTACCAATCAAGATATGAGCGTAAAAGTTAAACTCCAAGATAATGATATTTCTTCTAACATGGTTAATACAATAGACTTTTTAAACCAATTTAAAATCGATTACAAAGTTCTTGATTGGGAAAATCTTGAGGTTAATTTAAAACCCGACAGAGATGCCATTATTAGAGCTCGAGTACAAGAATCTTCAGCCAATCCGAATGACAGATCATCTATTGATGTACTGTTACAATCAACTTTTATGCAAATAGGCAGCCAAAGGACCTATAATTCGTTAA
>JAQUYY010000122.1 GCA_028691575.1 Candidatus Gastranaerophilales bacterium | reverse complement strand
AAAAAATTAAATAATCAAATAAATTCAATAATCATGGCTTTATTCGTTAGCTTGAATTTTCTGTTCATTTCTTTCTTTATATTGCGACGGTAAAGAAAGAAACGAACCAAAGAAAGAAATCCACGCTACTCTCTAACGTAGTTCAATCATAATATTTAACCATGTTGGTTCTACCCTTTGCCAGAGGCTCTAACGTTGTTAGATTTATGATTCAAAACTTTGCAAAAATATATTTTTGCTTATAATATTTTTAAAATTAATTGCCTTTTTACATAATATTTATTATAGGACTTTATAAAAACTAATCTTCAAGACTCAAAACCGCCATGAATGCCTCTTGAGGAACTTCTACTTTGCCGACAGATTTCATCCGTTTTTTACCTGCTTTTTGTTTTTCTAATAGTTTTCTTTTTCTTGTAATATCGCCGCCGTAGCATTTATCAAGAACATTTTTTCTTAATGCTTTAACATTGGTTCGGGCTATTATTCGTCCCCCAATAGCAGCTTGAATAGGCACTTCAAACATTTGTCTGGGGATAAGTTCTTTTAATTTGGCGGTTAATTGTTGTCCTATATAAAAAGATTTATCTTTATGAACAATAATACTTAAAGCATCAGCGACTTCCCCGGCTAAAAGTATGTCAAGTTTTACTAAATCAGATTTTTTATAATCGGCAAATTCATAATCCATACTCGCATAACCCTTTGAGCGGGATTTTAATTGATCATAAAAATCTGTAATAACTTCACCTAAAGGCATTTCATATTCTATGTTTACACGAATATCGTCAATATAATTCATGTTTTTAAAAATACCACGTTTTGTTTGAGCCAAATCCATTAAAGCACCGACAAATTCGTTTGGAACAAATATATTCAGCTTTACATAAGGCTCTTCAATTTTTTCTCTAAATTGAGGCTCCGGTAAATGTGCAGGGTTATCAATCTCAATAACAGAACCGTCTGTTTTTGTAATTTTATAAATAACACTTGGTGCTGTTGTTACAAGTGTTATATTGTATTCTCTGTCGATTCTTTCTTGAGCTATTTCCATATGCAAAAGCCCCAAAAAACCGCATCTAAAGCCAAAACCAAGAGCAGTAGAAGTTTCAGGCTCAAAAGTTATACTGGAATCGTTTAATTTTAATTTTTCAAGAGCATCTTTTAAATCGTGGTATTGATCGTTATCAACAGGATACATTCCGCAAAAAACCATTGGAACAGCTTTTTTGTACCCCGGCAAAGGCTCTTTTGCAGGAGTTTCTTTTAAAGTTATAGTATCTCCGACAAATTGAGAAACATCTTTAATAGAGGCAGCTAAATAACCTACATCTCCTGTGTTTAGCTTATTGCAAGAAACCCTGGAAGGTTTCATATAACCAAGTTCTACTGTTTCATAATTCTTTTTATTAGCCATAAAGTGAATTTCATCGCCTTTTTTAATACTTCCGTCAATTATTTTAAAATATAAAACGGTTCCCAAAAAAGAATCGTTAAAACTGTCAAAAACCAAAGCCCTTAAGGGTTTATCGGAAGTATCTTTTGGGGCAGGTATATATTCAATAATAGCTTCCAAAACATCTTCAATACCGATACCTGTTTTTGCGCTTACACAAACAGCATTAGAAGTATCAATTCCTAAAGTATCTTCAATTTCTTTTTTTACACGTTCAACATCGGCACTTGGAAGGTCTATTTTGTTTATGACAGGAATTATTTCCAAATCCTGTTCAATTGCCAAATACACATTTGCCAAAGTTTGAGCCTCTACACCTTGAGTGGCATCAACAACAAGCAAAGCACCTTCACATGCAGCCAAACTTCTTGAAACTTCATAACTAAAATCCACATGTCCGGGCGTATCAATTAAATTTAAAACATATTTTTCACCGTTTTTAGCGGCGTAATTCATTCTTGCGGTATTTAATTTTATTGTAATACCTCTTTCTCTCTCTATATCCATAGAATCAAGAAGCTGTTCTTGCATTTCTCGCTTAGATACAGTTTGAGTTTTTTCTAAAAGCCTATCTGCAAGTGTAGATTTTCCATGATCAATATGTGCAATTATACTGAAATTTCTTATATTTTTTATCATTAACATATTCCGTTTAAAGTAGACTATTTCTTATATTAAAGCATAAAAAAAAGAAAGTATTTACAGTCTTTATTTATGGTATATAATTTAAACTGTTACTCAAATAGTGTCTTGTAAAAACAAATACAATTAAATTCTTCAGAACAATTTAATTGAAGTAAAGAGTAAAAAAGGAGGCGTCATGCCAAATATAAAATCCGCAAAAAAAAGAGCACAAGTAGCAGAACGTAATAAAGAACGCAATATAGCTGTTAAATCTTCAGTTAAAACAGCTGTTAAAAAAGTTCTTGAAGTTCTTAAAGATAAAAATGAAGAAGCAATAAAAACAGCCCTAAGCAATGCATACAGTCTTTTTGATAAAGCTGTAAGCAAAGGTGTTCTTCATAAAAATACTGTAGCCAGAAAAAAAGCTCGTTTAACTAAATTAATAAACAAAGAACTTTCTGCTGAATAGCTTTTTGCGAATAGAAAATTTGAAAGTACCGAAAAATTAACGTTTTCGGTATTTTTATTTGTGTTTTTAATTTTATTTTTGTATAATTTAAAAAATAAAACTTATAAAAAGGTACTATAATATTGGTTTCAAATATAATTACAGGCTCTGTTATAGGAATAGACGGATATAAGATTGTTGCAGAAGTTGATTTAATAAACTCAATACCGGGCATGACAATTGTGGGTTTGCCGGATTCTGCCGTTACAGAGGCAAAAGAGAGAATTCGCTCGGCTATAAAGAACTCCGGGTTTAATTTTCCGATGAAAAAAGTTGTTATAAATTTATCCCCTGCCGATATTAAAAAAAGCGGTTCGGGTTTTGATTTGCCGATGGCTATTGGAATTTTAGCTTCAAATGGAGATATTGAGGCTATAAAACTTGAGCAAACTGCTTTTTTGGGAGAGCTGTCGCTGGAAGGTAATATTAGACGAATTAACGGGATATTGCCGACCGTTTTGGAGTTAAAAAGACAAGGAGTTAAGCAAGTATTTTTGCCTGAAGAAAATGCTTATGAGGCATCGTTAATTGATGATATAGAAATTTATCCTTCAAATAATTTGGCTCGGGTTGTCGAGTTTTTTAATGATGAAGCAGAAGAAAAATTAAAACCTTTTGTTGGAAAAATTGAAGAATATTTTAATTCGGATAATACAAATATTGTTTATGATTTTAAGGATGTAAAAGGTCAAGAAAAAGCAAAAAGAGCCTTGGAAATAGCTGCTGCCGGGGGTCATAATATTTTAATGAGCGGAACTCCGGGATCCGGGAAAACTCTTTTGGCAAAATGTTTTTCAGGAATACTTCCTCCATTGGAATTATGCGAAGCCATTGAAGTTACTAAAATTTACAGCGTAAGCGGCTTGTTGGAAAAAAATGAGCCTTTAGTTAAAATAAGACCGTTTCGCTCTCCTCACCATTCAGCTTCTGCCATAGGAATTATAGGGGGGGGAAGCAATCCAAAGCCTGGAGAAATAAGCCTTGCTCATAAAGGAGTGTTATTTTTAGATGAAGCGGTTGAGTTTCCAAGAGAGGTTTTAGAAGTTTTAAGACAACCATTGGAAGATAGGGTTGTTACAATTTCAAGAGCTCAAATGACGGTTAAATATCCTGCCGATTTTATTTTGTTAGCTGCCATGAACCCATGCCCATGCGGATATTACGGGGATAGTCAAAAAGAGTGTATTTGTAATGATTTTCAAATAAAAAGATATCAATCAAAATTCTCAGGTCCTATTTTAGACAGAATTGATATTCAAATAAACGTGCCAAGACTTTCTCAAGAAGAGCTTTTAGGCAAAACAGAAAGTGAAAGCTCTGAAGTTATAAGAAAAAGAGTTGTTGAAGCTAAAAAAATTCAAGTTCAACGCTATAAAAATGAAAAAATAACTTCAAATTCTCAATTAACACCAAAAACAATCAAAAAACATTGTATAATAGATGAAAAGTGTGAAAACCTTTTAAAAACAGCTATTTCAAGGTTTAATTTGTCGGGAAGGGCTTATGATAGAATTTTAAAACTTTCAAGAACAATAGCCGATTTGCAAGATTTTGAAAACATTCAGGCATCTCATATTGCAGAAGCCATACAATATCGAAATATGGACAGGCAAAAGTAAATAAAAAATTTACTCAAAATAGCTTGCGCAGGCTTTTTCGGTCTCCCAAACAGATACTTTATAAATTTGCGGAAGCTGATTTTTTAATTTAGTATAAATATATTTTGATAAAATTTCACTACTTGGACTTATGTTTTCAAAGTCAGGCAAAGTATTAATATCAGTATGGTCAAGGTAATTTAAAATTTTATTTAATTCTTTTTTAAAAATCTTAAAATCAATTAAAATATTAGCTTGATCTAATTGGTTTCCTCTTGCAAAAGCCTCTATTTTCCAGTTATGACCGTGCTGATTTTCGCAATCCCCTTCATAATTTAATAAATGATGCGCTGCTGAAAAATGCCCTTCTACTTTTAATTCCCACATAAATTTTCCCCTGTTAAAATAATTTTATTTATTTTAGTATAGCATAAGACCACTGCACAATCCCAAAAATTTTACTCTTCGAGCACCCAGTTTTGTAGGCATCACCTTTTGGGTTCTGCCACAAACAGGTGTAATTTTGAGGGTTGGCAGGGGGCGCTCATTGCAAAAGTGAAAAACAGCGGAAACGTTGAGTTTTCGATGTTTTGATACTAGATGTCAATAGAAATAAGGAATTATTTTTTATGAAAAAAATGATAGAAATCGCAAAAAAAGCAGCGCTTGAAGCAGGAAAAATTCATATGGAATTTTTTAATCATGATAAAGAAATATTTTTTAAACAAAATGAATTTGATCTTGTTACAAATGTGGATAGACAGTCAGAACAGGTGATTTGCTCAATAATAAAACAAGAATATCCGGAGCATGCCTTTTTGGGAGAAGAAAGCGGAGCAAGTACAAATTTATCTGAATATTTATGGATTATAGACCCGTTAGACGGCACAACAAATTACACTCACAATTTCCCTCATTTTGCAGTTTCAATAGGACTTTATAAATCAGGCAAACCTCTTTTGGGGGTTGTTTTAGATCCTTTCAAAAAAGAAATGTTTTGGGCAATTAAAGGCGAGGGCGCTTTTTTAAATGATAAAAAAATATCCGTTTCAAACGCTGATTGTTTAAAAAAAGCACTACTTGCAACGGGTTTTCCATATGGCAGAGACAATATTTTAGAAAAAAACCTGGAATATTTCAAGAAATTTATTTACAAAGCTCAAGCTGTAAGACGTCCCGGTTCTGCTGCATTGGATTTATGCTATGTTGCATCGGGAAGGCTTGACGGATTTTGGGAATTAAATTTATCCCCATGGGATGTTGCAGCGGGAGTTTTGATAATTGAAGAAGCCGGAGGAAAGGTTACAAACTTTAATAGCGACAAATTTGATTACAATATCAAAAATATTTTGGCTACAAACAAAAAAATTTATACTGAAATGCAAGAAGAGTTAAATTCTTAAAGAGAATTATTTTTTCCAATATGGCTTAAAATTTTTAACATCAGACATTAATTTATCATAATTGCCGTTAAACCTGATTCCTCGATCATCAATATACGCAAACGCAGGTTCTTTTTTGTTTGTCACATCCTCAATATACCTGTCAAAATGGTGTTTGACAAGCCATTTTTGGACATCTTGACTATTTCTTGTCGTGAAAATCCGGATTTCATAGCTTAAAGACAGTTTTTGTATAAACTCTAT
>JAQUYY010000121.1 GCA_028691575.1 Candidatus Gastranaerophilales bacterium | reverse complement strand
TCTCCGCTAAACAAAAACAAACCCGCAATGATAAAAAGGCTTGTAATAGTTGGGCTAAATGAGGTTATAACAAACTCTTTGCAAACATTTGCAATTCCGTAAAATATCCCGATAATTCCACCAATCAAAATAATCGGTGACATGATTTTTAATTGAATAGCAGCAAGGCTGATAAGCTCTTCGGTTGCACCTGATGCGATTAGTTTTATTATATTTTCAGAAAAGAAGAAAATCAAAATACTCAATAAGAAGAAAAAACACCCTGCAGTTGTAATAAAATGATTTAAGATTTTTTGAATTTTTTCTTCGGGATTGGTTGTATTCTCGGGTAAAAGCTTTGAGAATACAGCAACAGTTGCTGTATGAAACGGTCCGTTTAAACCGCCAAGCAAAATCAATGCCAATGCAGGAATTTGATATGCATAAAAATAAGCATCGCTGACCAGAGTTGCACCATACTGGTTTGCTATAAAAATATCTCTTGCAAATCCGAAAAATTTGCTCAATATAGTTATTAGTGCTATTAATCCTGCTGTTTTAAAAAGTTTGCTCATTTGTTTTTTTCTATTGCCTTAAATACTTCCACCCACATTTTTAAAGTTTTTCCATCTTCCGTATCGTTAACTTTTATAAAAATTTCGTTATTTTTTTGATTTACATATTTATCTATGTTTATTCTTGCAACTTTTTCATCATTAAAATTATATTCTATTTCATTATTGTTAATTGTAATTTTAATATTTTTAATATTTTCAGGATTTTCAATAACAATTTCTGATTTATTTTCAGGAGCGCTAAACGTTTGTTCTATACAGCTTGCAGTTTCACCGATAACTATAAATTTAGGCCAGGTGCCAATAGCAGTTCCCGTATAATAATGTTGGAGGATTTTATCAAATGTATAGCCATGTTGAGCCATATAACCTGCTCCGTATTGGCTCATACCAACACCATGACCGAATCCTCCACCCGTTGCGATTACTTTTATTAAATTTCCGCTTGCATCATATTTATTATCAAAAATCACATTGGCACTATATAAAATTCTTCCTGATTCCTGAAAAATTTTTCTTATTACCAATTCTTTTTTTACCGTCCAACAGCCTTTATCCGTAATAATATTTAATGAAATAATTTTTCCCGAAATACCTCTTTGAAGAACTTCGATTTTTTTTAAATTTCCAAAAATAGTGCCGGCATCAAATACAGGATAAATAAAATTAGGATTATAATATTTAATAAGATTATTTTTTAAATTTTGCTCTAATTCAGCTTTTGTCCACTCTTTTTGCCATCTAAAATATCTTGAATTCATATCGTAAGAAAACGGTTTTGAATTATAAAAATTTTCAATTTTTTCTGGGGAAGTTAACGGCTCAATTTCATTTGTATCAGGCACCCCTCTTAGATAAGGTATTTCAACGGAAGGAAATTTATTACTATCAGGTGAGCTGAATGCATTTTCATAATTTTCAGTATGCCCGCCTGCTGTTGAGCTGTATAATGCAAGGATTACATCTCCGTTGTAAAGCGAATATAAACCTCTTGTTTCTTCTATAGCCTGATTTGAAAGATCTTTTTCAGTATTATAGCCAAAATACACTTGAGATTGAACAGAATCACACACATCAAAGTTGTAATATTGCTTAGTCCTAGGTCTTACGGCATAATTTCTAGCCGCAATTGCTTGTGCTTTTACTGCTTCAAACCCGAAAGATACAGGCAATTCGTTAGGAACAACTCCTTTTAAATATTCCTCAAGTTCAATAATATTAACAACAGACAATAAATTAGGTTGCCCAAAAGCCTGCATTATCTCAAATTCACCTCTATAAATTGCATCTAATCCTTTTCTTTTAAGTCCTAAAATCTTTATTTGCCCATTTTTAATTGTTTTTATGCCTAATGGACCGGTGATATTTTTACCTATTATTATATTATTCCTATAAATTATAAATTTGAAGTTTGAAATTTCTATTTTTATCTGCTCAAAAGGTGCGAGGGTAGCTATTGTTTGCCCTGTAGTTTTATTAAATATCACATAATTTGCATTAGCGCCAAATGAAATACTTTTATACTCAAGATCTTTAAAATCATTTGAGCTTATGCCAACTCGCATAATTTTTTCCCCAAGACAAAAATCAGTACTTTTCGCAATTATAGGATTGCTCAGCAAAAACATCGAACAAACCGTTAATAAAAATAATTTTTTTATATTAATCAAGCTCATATCCATAAAATTTTATCCACATTATATTTTACAACAAAAAGCTTTTGCATTTAACCCGAATTTTTTGTATACTATTTTTAATAGTATTAATAACGTGGAAATGAAATGTTTAATTTAATAAATAAAAAAGCTAAAAAAGGCTTCACTCTGGCAGAAGCGGGGTGCGAGCAGAGGCTAAAACTTGCAGGTTCGGGGCTTGACCCGAAGCAGGCAAGTGTAACGCCGTTTAACGCGAGCAACCAAGAAAAGCGAAACCGAGCTGAAGCTAATAAAAATATTTGTGGCGGCGTGTACGGCAAAAATGTTTTTTGTGCTGTTAATAGCGAGGTTTCAAGAAAGCGAAAAGCATTTACTTTAGCAGAAACACTAATAGTGATTGCAATAATAGGAATAATTGCCTCAATAGTAACGCCGATGTTATTTGGTACGACAAACGATGCTGAACTAAAAGTAGCATGGAAAAAATCGTATTCTGATCTGGCTCAAGCAACAATGTTGATCGTTGCTGATAATGATGGCAGTTTAATCGGAGCTTTCCCCGGAGATTTAGCCGGAAGTGAAGATTTGAAAAATGCTTTTGCTTCTAAACTTAACGTAATAAAAGATTGTTCAGGAACATCAACCTTCGGAGGAACAGGAACAGGTATAAGTGACGAAGGTTGTTGGCATAGTGGGACTGATAGCTGGTATTACCTTAACGGCAACGGTAATGGAGGGCTATCCCACCCAGGCTTAATATTAAATAACGGTAGCTTAATAAGACTTGTTATTGATAAATCAAATTGTAGTACGCCAAGAGGTGATTATACAAGATGCGGGTATATATATATAGATATAAACGGATTTAAAAAACCAAATACGGTAGGAAAAGATATATTTGCAATGAGTATAACAGCAAATACATTAATACCATACGGCTCACGAGATGCTGCAGAGCATGATCCATCAATAACATGTATTGAAGACTCAACAGCATCAACTAATTATGGATATGGCTGTGCAGCTAAATATTTATATGAATAATAAAAACAAGGTTTTTATCATTCTTAAAGCTTTTTAGCCATTTTTAACCTAATGATAATTATTTGTTTTTTAATCCTTTTGTAAACAATTGTAAAGAGTATATACTAAATATAGCAATAATATATATCACTCCTTTTTTATATATATATGAGTATAAAAAATAAGAGAGGTATTTATTATGTTAAACGTTGATGCATTATCTGGAAACTTAGGAAAAGGATTTGAGTTATATCAAAACTTTAAATCAAATAAAAAAAATGATCCGCTTACATTATTTGAATATATGGCAGTTACCGGACGTTCTATAGGCAAAGAAATGCAAAAATGGGAAAATGCTCTTGAAAATGGCGGAGACGGTATCGAAGGCAATACACTTTCACTTGACAAATATTATGAAAAAGACGGTGTTTATTATTTTCAATCAAAAGATGGAAATATAGTCAGCGTTTCCGCTGAAGATGCTTCAGTTGATTTATATGATTCAGAAGATGAAATCAAAGCTTTATATACAGAGTTAAACGGCGGAGTTTCTATTGATGATTTTGATAATATTAACTGGGGAAGCAACAGTCTATCATTTAATGAATTTACTTTTGAAGATGGAGCTGAAAATTCAAAAGCCGGTTTATATAACAATGAAAAACTAGATTTAACTAATGCTAATGGCAGAAGTCGTATTCTCGATGTTATCAACGACTATGCAAAAGATCATGATGGAATTGAAGATTTAAGAGATATCTTTGGTTACAATGAAGAAGGTAAAAATGATAACGTCCTTTACAATGCTGATAATGACGGAAAAGCATCAATGACAGTTATTCAAGACGGTCGTATGTTTACAATTGATTATGATAAAGAAACAGGTGAAGTTATCTTTGGAGAAGTCAATGGCGAACAATTAGCAGAATTAACCGGTGTATCAATTACCAATATTGAATTTTATATCGATGATAATGATAAAATCAACTCAAATCTTACATCTGAATCTGATAATATAACTAATACTTCTAATACAAGATGGGTAGAAAGAGGACAAGCCGCAGCTCAAGGTATAACAGAAGGAACAACAACACTTGAACTTGTTGACGTAGGAATAACATCAACTAATTCTGAACAAGAAATGGAAATAGACGGATTTGCTGTAGATGGTCATTTAACAAACCTTATTCACAATTACCAAAATCAAACAACCACTACTGTTTTATATACTCAATCTTCAGATCCATTAGTCTTCGATATGGATGGTGATGGAGTAGAAGCAACAGCCGGAATGGGCGTTGATATTAACGGAGACGGCATTGCAGACGGTGCAGCTACAGGTGGCGATAAAATGCTTGCAATGGGTGACTTAAACGGAAACGGCGTAATTGACGGCGAAGAAGTTTTCGGAGACCAAACGATTAACCCGTTTACCGGTGAAAAATTAAATGCAGCAAACGGTTTTGAAGCATTAAGATTAATTGCTGAAGAAGCAGAAAGCAGAACAGGAATAAACGTAATAGAAAATGGCGTTGTAAGCATACAAGCATTAAACGAAGCATTCGGCAAATTTGAAAACTTAGCATTAGGATTAATTTCAGACGGTAACATAACTGAACTTGAATCACTTGGCGGAATTGCTTCAGTCGATGTTGAAAATTATACAGAACATGAAGATGGCGGTACTGATACTGAACACTTACAACGAGGCACATTTACAGATATATTCGGAAATGTACACCAAGTTGACGATGTATGGTTCTCATAATTTAAAAAAGTTCTATAAAACCTATTAAAAAGCCTTAATTTAATTAAGGCTTTTTAAATTTATTGCGTTAAATATATATTGTTCTGTTTCTGTCAATATTTCAAAATCTTCCGCAACGACAGCTGTACCCATAAAGGCTACCAAAAAAGCAGGTTTTTCTATACTTAACTGCGCATATTCAATATCACAACCAATTATTGCATTTGCCCCCAATAATACAGCTTTTTTCTTTAGCGAAGCTAAACATTCTTTTTCGGCATAGTGTAAATTATTCTCCAATTCTGCGTTAAATTTTCCATTTTGTTTTAAAAATTCTTTTATTTCAGAAGCATCTGCAACTGCTTGAGCTGTTATGATGTTGCAATATTTAGAAACAGTAAAATTTGTAGGCTTTTCAAGTGTAATAACGGGCATTTGTGCAAGTATTGAAGTAAATCTGTTTTTATATGATTCAAGTATATTTTTGGCTTTAGCTCTTTCTTCTTTTATACATTTTGTACAGTATTCGCCATTATAGTTAGTATTAAACCCTAATAAAACCGAATCAAGTTCATTTAATTTTCTTGAATGAGAAAACATTGAATTTTTTTGTATATTTTGTCCGCATTTTATGCAAGTTAAGTCAGGATTTTTCTTAAGGCTACTGTTACAATAAGGACATGGCGCATTTGCGAACAATAAAGGATTTCCGCAATGAGTGCAATAAAATTCTTCCGAGGGGTTTGCATTTAATTTTTTATTGCAGCTTGAGCAGTGTGTTGCATTTTTATCATTTTGCTTTCCACAATTATGACATTGCATAATTTTAATCCAAAATTCTTACTGTAGTTCCTGTTCTAAAATTAGTTACCGTTGTTTGTTTTTGAGGAGAATAATAGCTATGAGGGTTGTATG
>JAQUYY010000120.1 GCA_028691575.1 Candidatus Gastranaerophilales bacterium | reverse complement strand
AATCCGGGCTTAATATTAAACAACGGTAGTCTAATGAGGTTTTATCTTAATAAATCAGATTGTAGTTATCCGAGAGGAGATTATACAGGCTGTGGACATCTATATATAGATATAAACGGATTTAAAAAACCCAATATAATAGGAAAAGATGTATTTATAGCAATTATAACATCAAATACATTAATACCATCTGGAGCAAGGGGCTATTTTGAACCATCAATAACTTGTATAGAAGGCTCAACAGCATTAACAAATAATGGTGAAGGCTGTTCGGCAAAGTATTTATATGAATAAGAAAAATGTCATGCTGAGAGTGTATAGTACATACATTGGGCTATTTACAACTTTGGCAGGATTACTTCATCTAGTTTCGTTTTTAATTCGGATGCATTTTCATCTGAATAAGGCATTTTGAGCAAAACGTTATTTTTTTTGTCTAAAACGTAAATATATGGAGCCTTATTAGGAACCGGCAGGTTTAATTCTCTTGCCTTAGAAGGGGTTTTGGGGTCATCCACATTTAGTTTTATAAATTCAACTTTATCATCATAAGTTTTTACAACGTTTTTTGTATAGCTCAACGCTTTTCTACATTGAATATTCCATCCTGTATGGAAAAGCACCACCGATATCTTGTCACCTGATTGAGCCAAGCTGTTAGAAATAAAAAACATTGAAATTATCATTCCTAAAATAAATGATGATAATATTTTTACGGATTTACTCATTTTTTACTCCTTAAGGTTATTGGTTGTCCTTTTTTTATATTAAATTTATCACAAATTCCTGCATTTAATTCAATTACCGAGTCTATTTTTGTATCTGAATAATATATTTTACATGGGTTTTTTTTACAAACCAGAGTATTTCTATTTATTTTAACAATTTTTTCATTAAAAATAAAGAGGATATCCAAAGAAATTTTCATGTTTTTCATCCAAAACCCGACTTCCTCAGGAGGGGAATATTTAAAAATCATTCCTTCATTAAGTGGAAGATTGTTCCTATACATTAATCCCAGAGCTTTTTGCTCTAAAGAAATTGCTTCTTCCAGATAAAAATGTTGATTGTTAATAATTAATTCATCTGCAAAACATTGGGTTTTTATGCCAAATAATGTTAAAAAAATAAAAAGGATAGCTATTTTTTTCATACTAATAGTTGTTCAAATTATTATGTAATATAGTTATATTATATAGTAGAAATTTGGTAAAATTCATAGTAGTTTGTGAATATGATTAAAAGAAAAATAATTTCAGTTTTTTTATCTTGCTTGATGTTCTCGTTAATGGTTCCGTTAGAGACATTTGGTGCTGTTGATATAGCAAAAGCAAATGAATATGCGAAAAATGGGCATGAAGCTTATACAAAATTTCATTATCTAGAGGCTGCACAATTATATGAAAAAGCCTATAAAGCTAATCCGATTCAAATTTATAAAGACAATTATACCGTTGCTTATACTAATTATGCGTTTAATTTGGCTAATGATAAAAAATATGATGAAGCTATTGCTATATGTAACAGTCTTTTAAAACAAAATATCAATAATCAAAAGGTAAAAGAGCTATTATGTGATATCTATTATTCACAAGGTTCAAATTTATTTTATAACGGTGACTTGAATGCCGCTAAAATTGCCGTTAATAATTCTGTAAAATACAGCTTAACCTCTGAACAAAAGCAAAATGCCCAAGAAGCTTTGATAAATATTGATAAAGCTATTTCTCAAGGACTAAAGCCATTAGCACAAACTTCTAATTCTGCTTTTCAGGATGAATCACTTCCGGCAATGATTTCTATTATGGAAACTAAAATATACGGCAGGGCAACTTATGATAAGCCTTTAATTGAAAGAATCAAAAATTTGGAGATAGATGTTTTTGCTAAAAATTTTGATGGCGAAACTTTATTGGCAAGAGTGGAAAAACTTCAACAGGCAGTAATTCCGGAGATGCAAAAAAGTTCAAACAATCAACAATATTCTTCTTCATCATTGAATCAAAATAATTATGTTGATGAAATAATTGACCAAAGTAATGGTAGGGTAATTGTTTACGGACAAATGCCTATAAAAATATTTATCGATGATGCTGATTGCAAAATTTATAAAAAATTCTATAAAGACAGCTTAAAAGAAGCTTTCAACGAATGGACTAAAGCTTCTGAGGGCACAATTGAGTTTGATTTTACCAATAATCCTCAGAAAGCAAATATTGTCGTTGAATGGAATGATAATTTTGAAGATTTTCCCTGGAGACCTGAACTTAAAAAAACTGATATCAACCAGGAAGAAAAAAAAGCAAAATATAGAAAAGCTAATGTTTTTATTAAAGTTGGCTCTGTTGCAGCAATGGCAGCAGGTGCGCTTATCGGTGTTCCGGTACTTGGGAGTATCGGCTCAATCGGTGGTGGTGTAGCTTCGCCAATTCTTCAATATAAAGGTATGGGTGAAAATTCTTATCAAAAAACCGTTAAAATATGTACTTCTCAAACAGAAGGTCTTAGCGATGAACAAGCAAAATTAAGCATAAAACAAATTGCAACCCATCAAATCGGACATGCAATAGGCATAATAGGTCATAGTCCTGATCCAAATGATATAATGGCGGAAAACTTTACTGCAGTTAATCTTTCGGCCAGGGATATAAATACAATCAAGTACATATACAACGCAGCTAAAAATGACGATGAAAAAAATTGATAATAAATTTGCAATAAAAACTTAATACGTTTATTATGTAAGTAAAGGAAATTATTAGAGGAATTTTAATGGAATCTGTTGCAAATATTTTTTATACGGAAGAAAGACCCTGGGGAAATTTTACAATTCTGGAAGAGAGTAAAGGTTTTAAGATAAAAAAAATCGAAATTAAGCCTCAACAAAGGCTTAGTTTGCAATTTCATAAACACAGGAGTGAGCATTGGGTTGTTGTTAGCGGAAAAGGTCTTGTTACAAAAGATAAAGAAACGATTTTGTTAGAAAAAGGCGAACATATTTCTATTCCTAAAGAATGTGTGCATCGAATGACAAACAATAATGATGAAAAAGTCGTATTTATAGAAATCCAAAATGGTGATTATCTTGGAGAAGATGATATAATAAGGCTGGAAGACGATTATAAAAGAATATAGATATTAAAGGAGCTGGAAAAAGTGAATAACCTTGATTTAAACATTATTGCAGATATTCCTGTGCTTATGTTTGTGCAAACTTTTTTGCTTGCAATTTTTTACGGAATTATTTTAGCATTTGTTTTAAAGAAAACTTCAAAAATTATTGGTGATAAGTCGCAATACATTGCAATTTATCCGATTATAATACCCATAATGGTTCTTATTATAAGTGTTATCAAGACTTCACTGGCATTATCGTTAGGTTTAGTCGGTGCATTATCAATTATCAGATTCAGAACACCTATAAAAGAGCCTGAAGAGTTATGTTATATGTTTATTGCAATTGCAGTCGGGCTGGGATTGGGAGCAGGACAGATTTTACCGGCAACAATAAGTTTTTTAATCATAATATTATTGCTTATTGGAATTAGTTCTTTCAAAAACCATAAAGAAATTTGCGGTGTGTTTTTAGATATTGATTATCCTTCTTCTGAAAACTTTGAATTATCTGCTTTTTCGCAAAAGTTTATACAAGAAAAAATTAATTTTGACTTAAGAAAATATGAAGAATCTAATGAAAATAATTCAATTACATATTATATAGAACCTGAAAATATTGGTAATTTAGAAAAATTATTAAAAGATTTAAAACAAATAAAGCCTGATGCAAAATTTATGGTAATTAACAGAGTTCATCAATAATAATGAAGGGTTATAGATTTAAAAAAAAATCAAATATTTTAATTAAAATCAGTATAACTATACTTCTTTTTTTGGTGGGTTATTGTGTTTGGACTTTTTTAACCGCTTTTTACAGATATGATAATTTTTCGTCAAATATTCGATATAAAATTGCATATTTAAATTTAATAAATACTCCACAAAAAATAATTGACTTTGCAAATAAAAAATTCACAAAATTTGTTTTTGAAGTATACAGCCCAAAACCACGATTAATATTGTATGTAGAACCTCAAAATCTGGAGAAAATAAACAGAGAAGTAAAAAAAGCCTTAAAAAAGAAACTTCTGGTTTCCGCTAATAAAAATTATGTACCAGCAAAATTAAAAATTAATAATAAAGAACCTATGGATGTTAAAATTCGTTTAAAAGGTGATGTAATAGATCATATATCTACAAAAAAAAATTCTTTTAGGATTATACCTCTTAAAGGAAGAAAACCATTTGGAATGAGTAAATTTTCGATTCACAAGCCTGAAGCAAGAGGCGGGATTGGCGAAGCTCTATTGTTAGCTCATTTAAGGGATGAAGATATTATTGCTCCTCGATATTTCTTTGTAAGTGCACATTTGAATAATAATAAATACGGAGCTATGGCACTTGAAGAATATTTTACTAAAGAAATGCTTGAATTCAATAATAGAAGAGAATCATTGATTTTTTCTATTGATGAGGATGAACTTTGGAATCAACGAGTTATTAATATAAAAAATAATGATGCTAATCTAAAAAACCCTGACCCTCTTTTTTCTCATCCTTATGATTGTCGTACTAATTTTACAACTACTTATGAATTATTAAATGCAAACTTTTTTAAATCTTATGGCTCAGAAAAAGTTAAAAATCTTCTTGAAAAAGAAGCCCTTGGATTATTAAGAGGCTATTCTTACGGATATATAAAAGCTGAAGATGTATTCGATATGGATAAACTGGGAAAATATCTGGCGATTTTAAATTTATGGACAGGCTACCATGGTCAGGCATTTAATAATTTAAAATTCTACTATAATCCAATTACAAGGCTTTTTGAACCGATAGGATATGATAATAATATTTCGTTTACAGATTTAAAAAGACTTAAATATAAAGTTCATATTAATCCATTATTTCATGCCAAATCCTCATCAGAATTTTTAAAATCTTATAAAGAAAATATATTGAGATTTAAAGAAGAAATTTATTCAGGTGAATTTAAAGAGAAAACAGATAATTGGAGAAAATCGTTTTTTAAAATTTTGATAATGGACAGAAGAATAAGAAATACTATTCCAAAAGAATTTTTTAAACAAAAAATTGACTTTTTAGCAAATAACTTGCCCCAACAATCTTCTTCAAAATATTATATGCCGACAAAAGAAGAAACAATGCTTCATTCTCAGATAACTGAAAATTTTGAAACAATACAATATTTAAATGTCTTTTTGATTGAGGAAAACGGTGAAAAATATCTGGAATTTCAAAATCTAATTGACAGAAATGTTATAGTGAAAGACATTTTTTTAGAAAAAAATGGTATAAAATTTCAATCTTTGAAAGACGAAGAAACCATTATTCCTCCATATTTAACTTATCAAGATTTTATCAGGATAAAAATAACGCAAAATATCCCGAAAAACTCTTTAGTGACTATAAGTGCTGGATATAAACATTTAAACAAAGATGAATTTTTCTATCAGTCTGAAATCGAAGCATTAAATTACCATAAAGCCTCATTAAAAGCCAAATACAGACCTATGGAATTGGGCGAATTTGTGCAAAAATTCTCGTTTGTAAAATATGAAAACAACAAATTAATAATAAAATCGGGAACGTATTTTGTTAATGATGATATGATTTTTCCTAAATTTATACCGATTGAAATACGAGCAGGAGCAAAACTTTTATTTGCTGAAAACACAAGAATGGTTGTGAGATCACCATTATTAATAGATGGGATCCTCGGGGACGAACCCATTGCGACGAAGTATCTCTTCAATAGATAAATGACGACCATTGGTCCGCCTCATAGCCTGTTCGGCTACGGCCAGCTCATAGTGGCGCGGCGGAATGTTAAGAGCTTCGC
>JAQUYY010000119.1 GCA_028691575.1 Candidatus Gastranaerophilales bacterium | reverse complement strand
AAATGCATTTTTTGCAAAAAGAAACAGGATAAAAAAATTCAAATAGAGCTTCCTCAAAGAGAATTTGAATTGGTTCAATATAATTTACCCGCAGGCTCAAGAAATATAAATATATTAAAAATTATAGGAAAAAGACGAATTGTTTCAGATGGCGTTATCTCTCCCGATAAAAGCAAAATGGCATTTTCCGAGATTTATTTTTATCCTCAAAAATCTGCTTCCTCATCAAGAATTTATTATATTGATTTAACCAAACAAAAAAATATATCTTTAGGGATTAATAAATTTTTAAAAACCAATATTTCACAAAAAGAGCAAAAACCATTGGTTGAAGCCGGAATGAAAGCCTTAGATACAAAATTTTTTAGAATATTAACCATTGTTGATTGGAATGAAGATAGTGGTAAATTGCTCGCTAAAGAAGATATTGGAGAATTTCAAGGAGGAATTTGGACTACAGATTTATGGATTTACGATTTTAACACAAATTTTGCTTATAAACTTGATTCAATAAAAGATGATATTCTTTATTATTGTAAAAAATATTACAATACCGATTTAACAAAATATAAGTGGAATATAGAACCGTTAGGATGGAACATGGAAAAGCCTGATAGTATAAGTATCAACATTTATGGTTATAATTATGGTATAAAAGAATTTTTTGGAAGCTGGAGGATAGATTCTAATAGCGGACAATCATATTTAGTATCAAAAACAGATAACAAAGTAGAAACACAGGCTAATGGGTTTGTTGTTCAAGAGAAAACAAAGAACGATTAATGAAAAAATGTCATTCCTGACCTGTTCAAGAATCGCCATGTTATTGCGATCCCGCAGCAAGTGCGGGATGACAATCAAGATAGGAGATAAGTAATGAGTTTTATAGCCAAAATGCAACAATCAAAAAATAAAATTATCAGACGACTCGGTTTCACCCTGGCAGAGACATTGATAGTGATTGCAATAATCGGAATTATTGCTTCAATAGTTACACCGATGTTATTTGGAACAACAAATGATGCCGAGCTAAAAGCAAAATGGAAAAAAGAATATGCCGATTTATCCCAAGCAACAATGATGATAATTGCTGACAACGGCGGAAGTTTAGTAGGCGCATTCCCTGGAGTTACAGCTGGAAGTGAAGATTTAAAAAATGCTTATGCAGAAAAACTAAATATTATAAAAAATTGTTCCGGAACCAGTGCCAGAGGTGGTTCGGGAACCGGTGCTACTGCTGAAGGCTGTTGGCATGAGACAGAAGGTTTTTACAGACTTAATGGTGAAGTAAATCCCGATGATATGTCAACTTATCCGGGATTAATTTTAAATAACGGGACTTTTATTGTAATAAAAAATAATAGTTCAAGCTGTTCCGAATTAATTGGAGATTATACAAAATGTGCCAAGCTAACCGTAGATCTTAATGGACTAAAAAAACCTAACACCTGGGGAAAAGATATCTTTGGCTTAAATGTAACAGCAACTTCTGCAGTCGCAAAAGGCGCACAGGGAGCTTATGATCCTGCTATAACCTGCATAGAGGGTAGTACCGAAACTACAAATAGTGGCAAAGGCTGTTCGGCAAAATATTTATATGAATAAATTTATACAATCATCATTACGATGAAATAAAGTAATCTGAAAAATCAACTTGTCTACAATTACTTTAAAATTTTAGACAAAAAAAAGGTTAGCTTTAATCACGCTAACCATACAGGGAGTTTATAGGATAATTGAGTTTAATTTTATAAAAGCGACAGAGCCATTTGCGGAATCGTGTTTGCCTGCTGCAGTATCGCTGCTGATGCTTGTTGAAGTATTTGATACTTAGTCATATTAGATGTTTCTTGTGCTATATCAACATCTCGAATCCTAGAATCTGAAGCTCGTAAATTTTCATTCATTGTTGTTAAGTTTTCCAATGTGCTTTCCAACCTGTTTTGAAATGCACCAACTGTTGCCCTTACATTCAACATGCTGCTTAGAGCTGTATCTAATTGTTCTATGTAACTTCTTATATTATCTGATGACCATGTTTCTCCAGAAACAGTATCTGAATCAAAATCTATTCCAAGACTTGTTGTCCGCACATCCTGCAATGCCTCAGAAATATTAATCGTATTTGTTGAAACATCAGTACCGGAACCGATTTGTAGCCTTAACGCAGAATTGGAACCGTCAAGCAATGAAAAATCTGTGTAAGTTGTTGTTTTTGAAATTCTGTCAATGTCAGCCAAACGTTGTTCTATTTCACTTAAAACAGCTTCTTTTTCTGTTGCGCCATTTGTTCCGTTTACTGCTTGAACAGCAAGTTCTCTAATTCTTTGAATATGATCGGATACAGTTGATAAAGCACTTTCTGCAATTTGCATCATGCTAACGCCATCTTGAATATTTTGAATACCTTGCTCATTACCCCTGATTTGACTTCTTAAACTCTCTGAAATCGATAGCCCTGCTGCATTATCAGATGCCGAGTTGATTTTGTAGCCTGAAGATAATCTTTCAAAAGATGCCTGTAACTCTTTTGTATTGAAAGATAAATTTCTTTGAGCAATCAAGGATGACATATTGTTGTTGATAACTAATGACATTTTTCGCTCTCTTTCCTCTAAACTCGTTAAGTAACCTATAAACTTTTTTCTCACTGAAGTTATCGTTTTAGATTTTTTAAACTTTAATACTTTAGTTTGACAATTTTTATACTAAAGTTGTTAAATCCTTTTAAAATCAAGAGTTTTTACATATTTAATCAATTTTTCAAATATCCTCCATATGGCGTATACGTTTTTTTTATTGTAAACTGTGAAACACATAGCAATAGAGCATTTTAAGGACTTTAGCAAATGCATCAATTTTTTGTTAAAAAAAATGATATCTCATACCAAAGTATAAAAATTACAAATAAAACCGATATTGACCATATCACAAAGGTTTTAAGGCTTTCTTGCGGTGATAAAATTTTTCTTGTTGAACAAAATGCTTTTAAATATTTATGCAAAATTCAGGAGATTACATCCAATTATATAGAAACAATTATTCTTGAAAAAATTCCTTTTTTAAATAAGTTAAATATCAACATGACATTAGCTCAAAGCATTATAAAATCAACGAAACAAGATATTTTAATACAAAAAGCAAACGAACTTGATACAAACAAAATTATTCCTTTGATAACAAAAAATACGGTTGTAAAATTTGATTCTGACAAGGATAAATTACACAAAATTTCTCGCTGGCAAAAAATCGCTGCAGAATCCTCAAAACAATGCAAACGCTCTGACATCTGTGAAATTTTACCCATCAGCACTCTTGTGGAAGTTATTAATTTGCCTGATTATGATTTAAAATTTTGTTGTAGTGAAAAAGATGCTGAAAAATCTTTAAAAATTATTCTTTCGCAACATCCGACAGCTAAAAATATTCTTGTTATAATTGGACCTGAAGGTGGGTGGGATGATTCAGAAATAGAACTTTTCAAAAAAAATAATATTCCATTAATTTCGTTGGGAAATCTTATATTAAGAGCTGAAACAGCAGCTATATCAATATTAAGCAATATTGTGTACGAATATGAGTTATAAAAAAAAATTATTTGAAGAAAATAAGGAAATAATTGACATTTTAAATGGTGTCAAAAATCCAGATACTCAAATTTTCCTTGTAGGAGGCTACATTAGAGATTTAATACTTGAAAAATTCTGTACGGATAGGGATTTTGTTGTTCTTGGCGAAAATGCCGTAAATTTTGCAAAAAAAGTAGCTGAAAAAGTCGATGGATATTTTGTTTTATTGGATGACAAAAATGACATCGCAAGGGTTGTCATGCCTGATAAAATCAATTATTTGGACTTTGCAGCTTGTGTGGGAAGCAGCATAGAAGAAGATCTTGCAAGACGTGATTTTACGATTAATTCGATTGCCTGCTCTTTTTCTGATAATGAAGCTCAAATTATAGACATTTTTGACGGAATTGACGGTATTAAAAACAAAATTATCAAAACTTGTAACATCAACAATTTAAAAGATGATCCCCTGAGAATACTACGAGCTTTCAGGTTTGCAGCCGGTTTGGACTTTAAAATAGATGATAAAATTCATGCTTTTATAAAAGAAAATAAAGAACTTTTGAATAAACCTGCAAAAGAGCGTGTAAACGTTGAATTGGTAAAACTTTTTGAGGGGAAATATTGTTCTAAAATTCTTGCCCAAATGAAAAATAACGGTCTTTTATATTTGATATTGCCGGAACTTGAAAAACAAGAAAAAGTACCGCCAAATCTTCATCATCACTTAAAATTAATTGATCATTCAATCGAAACCGTAAGGCAGATAGAACTTCTTGAAAATACCTTGCCTGATTGGGTTCAAGAGGAATTAAATTCAGAATTTGTAAACGGTATTAAAAAAATTGCTTTATTGAAATTTTCAGCACTAATTCATGATATTGGAAAGCCTCAAACCTGGATTATAGAAGAAGATGGTCGACATCGTTTTATCAAACATGAAGAAATTGGTGTAGAAATTGCAACACCGATTCTAAAGAAGCTAAAATTCAGCAATAATGCAATTAAATACATAACAAAATTAATAAAACATCATATTTACCCATCTCAATTGATTCGACCTGATGATGAAGTTTCCCAAAAAGCTATAATGAGGATGTTCAGAAGATTGGAAGATGATACGCCCGATGTAATCGTAATAGCCATGGCAGACAGGCTCAGTGCAAAAGGCTCTGAAATAACCGATCAGATAGTTCAAGCCAATTTGGACGGTTTAATTGAACTTTTGGAAAAATACAAAACAGCAAAAGAAACTATCAAAAACCTGCCAAAATTAATTTCAGGCAACGATGTTATGGAAATTCTGCAAATTCAACCAAGCCCGACAATTGGCGTAATTTTAAAACAAATTGAAGAAGCTCAACTAGCAGGTGAAATAACCACCGTTGAACAAGCAAAAGAATTTGTTGAAAAACATACAGAAAAAACTAAATAGCAGAAAATAAACAAATATAGAGCCTTTGGCAATAGCAAAACCGGCATGACTAAAAATCTATATGAAAACTACGATAGAGATTTTTAATACCTTTCAAAGTAAAGGTATTTTAAATTCATAATTAATACTGAAAATATCTGCCAAAATCTACGTTTTCAAAGTCGCAGAGCATTTTATAAACTTCGTCTTCTTCATCCATTCGTTGAAAATTATAATTATCAAACTGCCAATATTTTGGGTTAATTCCTATACTTCTTACAATCCCTTTCTCCTGCAATATTTTTAATTTTTTCTTGACAATATCCGGCTTCAGATTTAGTCTTTTAGCCAACTCAACAGCGGTAAGTCCACACCCTGATTCACACTTTTGCGGAGTGCAAAACATAAGCTCTAAACCAACCGTTTGTAAAATTTTATCCATTATAATTATTATAGCCATTAATAAAAATCTAATCTCGATTTTCCGTATTATACTTATTCTAATTTTATTTTATATTTTTTAAAAGTTTTTAACAATTCGCAATGTCTTGCCCGTATCTGATATTTTTGTACGTTTCACTCTTGCTAAACGGCAAAAGTAATCAACATTCGCTTAATTATTACACAGCCGATTGTAGATAATCAAGTTATCTTTTTGGCTTATTTATCAGGTTTCGGACAGGATTACTTTAAACATCAAAACCAACTTGAGTAACCTACTTTAACTAGTTTTAAAAATTCATGTAAAATTTCAAAAATTTATTGTATAATAGCAAACGTAAAATCACCTTAGGAGGAAATACAATGAAAGTAACTATCGAAGATGGATGCATAGCTTGTGGAGCTTGCGAATCAATATGTGATGCAGTATTTTCAGTTGAAGATGTTGCAATAGTAAATGAATCTGCTATCGCAGGAAACGAAGATGCTGTCAGAGAAGCTGCTGACGCATGCCCAGTTAGTG
>JAQUYY010000118.1 GCA_028691575.1 Candidatus Gastranaerophilales bacterium | reverse complement strand
TCTTTAAGAAAGCTAAATCCACGATTTTCGCTGGTTAACTGGTTATAAGATGCACCCAAATCAAAAATAATCCCACCTGAAATTTTTTCAATGCCAAGTTCGGGAAGTTTTTCAGGAATTTGCATATAACTGTTTTTGCAGATGGTTACAACATTTTTAAAAGGTTCTAATTTCTTTTTGGCAGCTTCAATCGCAACATCATCAACATCAAAACCTATTAACCTGCCTTCTCCTTGAAGTTTTTGGACAATAAGAGCCGAATGCCCACCTCCACCAAGAGTTGCATCAATATATATCAAGCCCTTTTTAACATCAACACCATCTACGGTTTCATTTAGCATCACCGTAACATGATTAAATTCATTATTATTCATCATTTTAACCGTCTAACCATCTTCATTCCTTTTTAATTTTACAATAAGCTCGGTTAAATGTCATTTTAAAATATTTACTTTCTTGCCATTTATTGATACATTGTATCTTAGAGTATAGAATTTAAAGGGAGTTTTAAAAATGGCAGATGGAAAGATTTTAGCAAGTATTCCAAGAAGCGCAACAGAGGAAACACGTATTTCTATTAATGAATATAAAGGAAAAAGTTATTTGGATTTAAGAGTTTATTATACAACTGATGATGGCGCAAACTGGAATCCGACAAAAAAAGGGGTAACTTTTGCTCCTGACAAGTTAGAAGAGTTGAAAAATGTTATCGAACTTGCCCAAAAAGAATTTGAAACTGAAGAAGAATAGGAAAGTAAAAAATTAACACTTTAAAAAACATAGCAAATCACAATAACCTGGGCAATCAAAATAATTACGCTCAGGTTATTGTAGATATACCGAATATGGATACAAGGACATTTAGCTACGCTATTCCTGACGAATTTCGTTATGATATTAAAATTGGCTTGCCTGTGCTTGTTCCTTTTGGTAACCTTGGAGTCATAAACGCTTATATAGTGGGTTTTGGTGATTATATGCCTGATGGAATTAAGCCAAAAGCTATTTACGAGCTTTTAGATACAGAACCTGTTTTTGATATGGAGTATTTAAAATTTTTAGAATGGGTGTCTGAATATTATTGTTGTACTCTGCCAACCGTTATGTCCGCTGCAATTCCGGAGAATTTCTTTTCCAAAACGAAGCGAATAGTAAGGCTCTTAACAGATGATTTTAATGATTTTAAATTAAGCAAAAATGAAGAAAAATTATGCCAAATATTTCTTGAAAATAGATTCCGAAATAAGTTCGGGATGACCGGAGATGATTGTCATGCTGAACTTGTTTCAGCATCTTTGAATGTATCTTTTTTACAAAAAACAGCCAAACTTCCTTCTTCAAAATTTTACGAGGCATTGAGAAAATTAAAATTAAAAAAAATCATTGAAATTGAAAATATTATTGAATTAAAAACGACAAAAGCCAAAACAGAAAGATATATTAAATCTTTAAGCAAAAATACAGATAACAAAAGGCATCTGGCGATTTTAAAACAATTACCGGAGGACGAAATAAATTTAAATGAATTTTTAAAAATTGCTAAAACCACTTTAGCAACCTTAAAAAAACTTGAAGAAAATAAAAATATCGAAATTTTTGAAAAAGATATTTACCGAAACCCGTTAAGTATTTTTGAAGAAGAAAAACAGGAAGATTTTTTTAAATTAACAGATCAACAAAAAAATGCCGTTGAAAAAATATCAAAAGCCATTGATAATCAAGAAACTGAGCCAATTTTGCTTTACGGAGTTACCGGATCGGGAAAAACCGAAGTTTATTTTAATGCCATTCAAAAAGTTATTGAAAAAGGTAAAAATGTTATATTTTTAGCGCCGGAAATTCCTATTGCATCCCAGTTAGCAAAACGTTTGGCGAAAAGATTCGGTATAAATGATGTTGCAATATGGCATAGTAGCGTTTCGGAAGGTGAAAAATACGATGTTTACCAGAAATTAAGAAACAATCAAATAAAAATCATTGCAGGGGCTCGTTCTGCTATTTTTGCTCCCGTTAAAAATTTAGGACTGATTATAATTGATGAAGAGCATGAAGGCAGTTATAAGCAAACAACGCCAAACCCTCGCTATAATGCAAAAACTTTAGCAATAAAAAGAGCTGAATTAAATAAAGCATCAATAATTTTAGGAAGCGCAACTCCGGATGTTTTAACTTATTATAAAGCTGTAAATACAGACAGAGTAATACGTTTGCCTGAAAGATACGGACCTAATACCTTGCCCACAGTTTCTATAATCGATATGAAACAAGAAATTTATAACGGCAATAAAAGCATATTTTCAAGAGCTTTAAGAAATGCTGTCGAGCAAAATTTGAAAGATAAAAAACAAACTATTTTACTTATAAACCGCAGGGGCTATGCCACATCTGCTTTTTGCAATGCTTGCGGACATACTGTAGAGTGCAAAAAATGTGCAATTCCATTGATTTTGCATAAATCTTCAAATTCGCTCAAATGCCATTACTGCAACTACGAAAAATCGATTTTAGAATTTTGTCCTGAATGTGGTGAACCTATAAACTATTATGGACTTGGAACTCAGCGAATAGAAGAAGATATTAAAAAATATTTTCCCGAAGCTAGAATTGCCCGAATTGACAGCGATATTTTAACTAAGAAAAACGCTCACATTGAGCTTTTAAATGATTTTTCCGATGGAAAAATTGATATTTTAGTCGGAACTCAAATGATAGCAAAAGGGCTGGATAATCCTAATGTTACTCTTGTAGGGGTTATTATGGCTGATAATTCGTTTAATTTCCCTGATTTTCGCTCATCAGAAAGAGGGTTTCAGCTTTTAACTCAAGTTGCAGGAAGAGCAGGACGTGGCGATTTTGAAGGTAGGGTTTATTTTCAGACTTATTCTCCTGATTTTTTTGCTCTGCAAAATGCTCAGAAACAAGATTATCAAGGTTTTTATAATCAAGAAATTAAAGATAGAGAAATTCTTGCGTACCCTCCATTTAGCCAAGTTATAAGACTTGTATCAAGCTCAGAAAATGAATTTAGGGCAGAGAGAACAGCTCAAGAAATTGCTTATCGATTAAAAGAAATAACCCAAAAACAAGGTATAGATGAGAAATTGGAAGTTTTAGGACCAAGCTCATGCTTAATTTCTAAAATTAAAAATGAATATCGGTTTCAAATTTTAATAAAAAATCGTTTAGAAAAGAAGGGGCATTTTTTAATAACAAGATTTGTCAAAAAAATCGTTGTACCTGAGGATATCAAGCTCATGGTCGATATTGAGCCTCTTGATATTCTTTAAATTACTTTATTCAATCATTACGATTGTGTTATAATCTCTTTAGTAGTCAATAATTGAGGAATTTGAATAATGAGTATGACTTTAGAGGAAATTAAAGAAAAGTATGAAGTTATTATCGGGCTTGAAGTTCATGCCCAATTGAAGACAAAATCAAAAATATTTGCAACGGCATCGACAGAATTTGGAAAAGCTCCAAACGAAAATGTTACTCCTGTTTGTTTAGGATTGCCAGGAGTTTTGCCTGTTTTGAATAAAGTAGTTGTAAATATGGGAATTTTAACCGGATTAGCGCTAAATTGTGAAATTCCAAATAGATGCAAGTTTGACAGAAAACAATACTTTTATGCTGATTTGCCTAAAGGATACCAGATTTCTCAATATGATGAGCCGATTGCGATAAAAGGTTTTATAAAAATTGCAGGAAAAACAATCGGAATAACTAGAGCTCACCTTGAAGAAGATGCAGGGAAACTGGTTCACGCAGGTGCTGATGGGCTTGCAGGCTCTACATATAGTAAAGTGGATTTAAACAGAGCAGGAACGCCTCTTTTGGAAATTGTCAGCGAGCCTGATATACGCTCAGCAGAAGAAGCTAGGGCATATATGGAAGAATTGCGAAATATCGTAAGATATGCAGGGGTTTGTGACGGAAACCTTGAAGAAGGCTCAATGCGTTGTGATGCAAATGTTAGCCTTCGTCTTTGGGGGCAAAAAGAATTTGGAACAAGGGCTGAAATCAAGAATATTAACAGCTTTAGGGCTCTTCAAAGAGCTATCGAGTATGAAATTGAGCGTCAAGCAGATTTAATTGAAGATGGTGAAAAAATTGTTCAAGAAACAAGACTTTGGAATGAACAAAAAGGCATAACTGAATCTATGAGAGGAAAAGAGGATGCTCATGATTATCGTTATTTCCCTGAACCTGATTTGATGCCGTTAGAAATTTCTGAAGAATGGATTGAAGAAGTTAGAAAACAATTACCGGAGCTTCCTCAACAAAAAAGGGACCGCTATCAAGAGCAGCTTGGCTTATCAGAATATGATGCCACTGTAATTGTTGAATCAATGGAAATGGCAGGATTCTTTGATAAAGTTGTAGAACTGCAAACAAATATCAAAATGGCTGTTAATTGGCTTATGGGTGACGTTACGGCTTATTTAAAAGAAAACAAATTAACAATAAATGAAACAAAATTAACTCCCGAAAGTCTTGTTGAAATGGTTAACTTGATTGATAAAGGCACGATTTCAAATAATATCGGTAAAAAAATTATCCTTACTTTATTGGAAAAAGGCGGTTCTGCTGCAAAAATAGTGGAAGAGCAAGGAATGAGTGTCATTTCGGACGAAAGTGCAATTAAAGATATTGTAAAAAAAGTGATTAAAAGCAATCAATCTCAAGTTGATTTGTATAAATCAGGGAAAACTCAGCTATTCGGCTTCTTTGTAGGTCAGGTAATGAAAGAAACTAAAGGCAGAGCCAATCCTCAGACAGTTAATAAGTTAGTAAAAGAAGAACTAGATAACTAATGTTTAAAAAAATTGTTTTTTGGTTAAAAGCAGCAAGGATTCATACAGCACCGATGAGCATTTTATCGTGGCTTGTAGCGTTTGTTGTGGCTTTAAAATTAGGTGGGGATGCTATTTTGGGCAGTTTAGCATTTATCGGCATACTTTCTGCACATTTGGGAGTCAATTTGATTGATGATTACTTTGATTTTAAAAGTGAAGTAAAGAAAAATCCGGGCGAATTCTTTATAAGCAATAGAGATAAAGGAAAAGCACAATATTTGGTCAATGGTGAAGCAACTTTAACTCATACTGCAATTGCTATTGCCATTTATTTTGGCTTAGCATCATTGATAGGCTTAATTTTGACCATTCTTTGCGGATGGCAAGTTGCAGCAATAGCAGCTTTTGGAGCTATTTTCTGTTTGTTTTATCCGAAAATGAGTTACTGGGGACTAAGTGAAATTGCTGTAGGTATTACTTTTGCTCCACTTTTAATGCTTGGGACAAGTTATGTTATGCTGCAAACTTTTTCTCTTGAAATATTGTTAATATCAATATCTACAGGGCTTTTAACCGTTGGGGTTTTGCAATCTCACGCATTGATGGACTTTGATTTTGATAAAAAAGAAAACAAAAAAACTTTATGTACAATAGTAAAAACCAAGAATAATGCCTTAATCACATTAGGTTTGATGATGATAATAGCCTATATCAATGTTTTAGTTAATATTTGGTTTAAAATTTTCCCGTATACTTTTCTTCTAACACTTTTAACAATTCCAATGGCAATCGTACTATATAAATACCTGAATATTTATAACAAAAATCCGCAAATAGTTCCGAAAAGAAAATTTTGGTTTGGACCAATGGAAAATTGGGCTATTATTGAAAAAAACAATGCTCAAAGTTTTATGCTAAGATTTTTGTTATCAAGAAATTTGATGATGTTCTTTTCATTTTTAATTTGTTTTGGAGTAATTATTGCATAATGGCAGCAGTATATAGTGATAAATTTAATTTAAAACAAGAAAAAAGCCTTGAAAGACAGGCTTCTTGCCGATGGGTTTTCTTTAAGCCCAATTAACTATGCTTTTTGGCAGGCAAAGAAAAATGGCATAAACGCTGTTTTATACAAATCCGGAAAAATTGTCGTGC
>JAQUYY010000117.1 GCA_028691575.1 Candidatus Gastranaerophilales bacterium | reverse complement strand
ATTTGATTTTTTTGCAGGAACATCAACTGGTTGTATTCTTTCACTTCTTTTAAATACGCCTAACCCAGCTTCAGCAACAGATTTGCTTGATATCTATCTGGGAGAAGATGGACAAAAAATATTTAAGAAAAACCTCTTGACAAATCTAAACTATGTTTTTAAAGGTGAAAAATACAATAAAAAAGGCATTGAAGAAGTTTTAGGAAGAAGGTTTGAAGAGTCTTGTTTAAAAGACTCCCTGAATCCTGTTTTGATAACTTCTTATGAGACAGAAGGAAGAAATGCGACTTTTTTTACAAGTTATGATAATAGATATAAAGATCTGTATATGAAAGATATTGCAAGATCAACTTCTGCGGCACCGACTTATTTTGAGCCATATAAAATTCCTTGCAACAGGAACTTCTTTTAGTCCCAAATGTTCTGCAGCAAATAATCTTCCGTGACCTGCTATTATTTCATTTTTTTCATCAATTAAAATCGGATTATTAAATTTAAATTTTTTTATAGATTCGGCTATTTGCTGAATTTGCTTATTATTATGCATTTTAGGATTATTTGAGTATGTTTTTAAAGTGCTAAGTGCAGCTTTTTCTACAATTAAATTATTTACCATTTACTGTGGATTCCTTTCGATAAAATTCAATTTGACCCTATTAAACCAAATTAAATTTTTATTGTCGATGTGGATAACCACACAGTTTTTGCAATTTAAATGTACTTGGACAGGTTTATTAATAAATGTCTTTTTACTGATTTTTCTTTAATATAATCAATATTAAATTTTTTGCGAATTCTTGCGCATATTGATTCTATTCCCCTTATTCCGTAATCCAACTTTTCAGCTATATCCTTATTTTTCAAATATCTGTTTTGTTTCAGACAATCCAAAAGGGCTCTTTCTTCATCTTTGATAATGATATTACCGTCTTTATACTCTTTTAAAGCTATTTTTATAAAATTATCCAACTCTTTTTCAGTGTATTTTAAATCTTCACACAATTTATTGTTAATGCTAGGAAATTCAGTATCTTTGTTAATTATTTTTGATTTTCGAGAATCTAAGCGATTTAAATAAATTACTGCTTTTGAATATTTAAAATTACCGAAAAGTTTTAAATTATCTTCAACCAAATCTGCGAATGTAATCCCGACTTTTTTTGATGAAAGATACAACTCTACAATTTGAGATATATACACATTTCCGATTACATCAAAATCAATATTTCGCTCACTTAACTGTATTTTAATATCATCAATAATATCAAAACTTGTTTCCAGAGACTGAAAAACCCGATTCAAATTAATTGTATTTACCCAATCCAAAATAGGTTTTGTCAAAAAATTTATACGGTTTGTAAACTTTTGGATTGCGTCCAACTGGGAATAATACGGCATTTTATATAACATTAAGTCATATATGGATTTTTCTGCTTTTCTTTTGTTTTTATTCTTGTCCACTGAGCATTAAACCTTAATTTTAAAAGTTTTTTAGATTATTATTCATTTTTTCTCAAATATATTTTTATGTTCTGCTAATTTAATCTCATTATCAAGGCAGGTTTCTAAACAGCTTGATAGTAATTTATGTTTAATTGCAGTATGCGGGTATTTTTCTTCAAAATGTTCTGTACTTTTAGACATTTACTGTTTCCTTTTTGTATCCAAAGAAAGAAGTTAAATTCAATGTTTTTAAAACCCTCTTTATAAATAATCTTAACAAAAACATATACATGCAAGTTTAATTGTAAAGATAATTCATATTTTTTATTTTAGTTATTTTGAACTAGAATTTTTACAAAAAGATTTTTGAATTCTTACTCGTATTTTGAAATATAATTTCTTAGGCAATTTTTGTATCAAAAATGTTTTTATATAAATAGCGAAAGCGAGCTGAGGCTAATAAAAATATTTTTTGTGCCGTTAAATGCGAGCTTTTAAGACAGGAAGATAACTTCTGGTTATTTATCATGACCTTGGGGCGGAAATTTGGATAATATCTTAAAACTTTATCCACAGTGCGGAACCGAGCTGAGGCTGGAAGGCGGAGGCGATAAGCCTTCGACTGTAACGCCGTTAAAGGCGAGGTTTCAAGACAATTATAATCAAGACAGACGGCAAAATGCACAGTCTGTCGATGTTGAGCGGCGTTCCGGTATTGATAGAAGAGATGATTTAAGGATTTCTGATGATAAATTAAATTCTGATTTGGAAAATATTAAAAACACAAAATCTAAAGTCGATACTTTTGAAAAAACTATCAGCAGTGACTCTTCAAAGGTTTTATTAACTGCACTTAGTCCAATTACACCTGTTAGAAGGATTTCTTCAATCGGTGATAATATAGAAGATGGGAACTATCAACGTGCAGCAGGACTTTTCGGTTTGGCATTGGTTAATTTGCCTGAAGATACAAGAGATTTAAAATCTGCAAGTAAACAAGTTGGCAGTAAATTATTTTCTAGTGTTGAGTTCAAAAAAGCCTATGATTACAAAAATTATCAGCATCCGTTTTCATTTTTTAGAGGAACTTTCCTAGAACCTGTTGTAAATAAGATGGGAAAAGTCGGTGAAGCACTTCATAAAGCTGATATACCAATTTATGACACAAAAGCTGGTCAGAAAATCTGTGATTTGCTTGATATTAAAAAAGTAGACAAAACTTTTACCGGTCGAGAAGTTCCCAAAGTTTATATAAATGATGTTGGAGAAGCTGTTATTAAAAAAACAAAAGTTAAAGCAATAATGCTGGAAAGTGCTAAATTTGGCAAATTTGGTAAGTTTATTGGGCGAACAATGCTAAGAATACCAGTTTTATCTGTTTTAGCACTAGGTTTACTCGAGCTTCCAGCAATAACCAAAGCATTTGCTAAGGATAAAGACAACATCGACGAAGGATTAAAACAAACCGCAAAATCGGCAATAAATGTAACATCTATTTTAGCCGGAATAGGGTCAGTAGGTGCTATTTTAAGCAAAAAAGGACCGTCAGGCTCATTAATTGGAATGGGAATAGGTTCCGTTGCAGGTGCTTTTGCCTCTAAAAAAATTCAAGATATTATTGATTAATTAATCATCCCAATAGGTTTTTTCACCTTTTAATATTGGTAAATATTCATCTCGAACTACTCTAATTTGAAAAGTATTTTTATCTTTGTATTTTGATTCGAATTCGTTTATAAAATTTTTAATTAATTGATGATTTATATCTATATCTTGAATCATAGCTTCAAGTACTTCTTCCTCATCACATGTGGTTTTTCCGTCTTTTTTCTCTAAAAATATATTTAATTTATTCAAAAAAGTTTTTTCATTTGCGCCAAAAGAAACTTTATCCTGATTTAAATTTTGCAATTTGGGCATGTTTGTATTTTGTGTATTATTTTGACCTTTAAAAGCAGGTGATTTTTGGATTGGCTGAAACATTATTTTCATAGATTTTTCCCTATGTTGATAAATTAGTTATATATATGAAATTAAAACATAAAAAAAATTGCCCAAAAGAAATCATAGGCAATTAGTTGTTAAAAATTGTAAATATATTTTTAACAAAATAGCGAATTTTTATTTTCTTTATTTTTTAAACCTTTAAAATAGAGGAAATATTATAAACAATAATATTAATTAACTTTTTATATTAAGATATTGCTAAAAATTGGAGTTAAAATGATTGTAAATTTCTCACCTGTAAACCTAAAACAAATACAAAAGACAAGACAAAATTGTCAAAAACAATTAATAAGTTTTGGAAATCAATCAGACTCTTTTCAGCGAAATACAAGCTCAATGTTTAATGTGTTTTCACCGAAAGAGACAACTGATATTATCAATATTGTTAAAAATAAAACGAACTTTATTGGGGATGGTTGGACAGCCGATGTCTACCGATATAACGATTGTGCCATTAAAGTTTTAAAAGAAGTTCCAAAAGACAAGGATTTTGCAGCTTTTTTATCCGGATTATCCCCTACGGAAAAATCATCCTATTTCTTAAAAGAATTACAAAAAGAATTTTTAGCCCTAAAATATATTGAAGCAGCCGGCGTTGACGATGCTCAAAGAGCAATTGATATAATTCAAGATGGTAATAATCATTATCTTGTGACTAGTTTTGTTAATGGATCTTTTCCTGATTCTAAAAAAGCAAATTTAAAAAATAGCCACATCGTAGACATGGTAAAAAAATTGACAAAATTAGACCAGACAGGATTTGTTCATCATGATTTACAGCCGGGAAACTTTTTTATTGATGCAGGTAAAGTAAAATTAATAGACGCTAGTGCTAATACTTTTGCCAATTCAATCGATAAAAATCACCCTGAAAAGTATCTTTTTAATAATGAAATAAAAGCACAAAAAATATATAATATTTTTGGTGAAAAAAGTATTCCTGCAATATATCCTCGTCAGAGCTATATTGATAATCCATATTTGAATATAGATTCAAATCTTGCGAATTTTGAGCAACGTGGTTTGCATTGTTACCTGGGAGAAATGGCAAAAAGTGATGACGGAAAACCACAAGAGGCACTTGATTTCTTTAAAGAATATCTAAAGATAAAATCCGAATTTTATCATAAGCCAATGACAAAATATTTAGAAGAAATTGACCTTGAAGAAGCTGCAAAACAAAGTGGTATTTCTGTTGAAGATGCAGGTAAATTGAATAATCTTGCGATTGCTCATGAAAAAATGGCAGCATCAATCTTGGCAAATCCATCTGATGAAGTGATTAAAACTGAAATACAAAAAACTCAAATGCGTGTGATGATTAGAGAAAATGCAAATCAATTCTCGCTAATAAAATTCATGGATGATTTTGAAAATAATTTAAAAACGTATTCGGAAAATGCAACGGGAGAAATAAAAGAATATTTTGATAGCAATAAAAAATTTATTGATGTGTTTAAACCTCATAAAGAAGTTTGCAATACTACGGGTAAAGAATTAGCTGATGAAGATAATTTATTTAAACTCTTGTACAAAAATATTAATTCAACAATAAATAATGATATAATTCCAGAAAAAACAAAAAAGAAGATAATAATTCCTATTGTTCTTGGAACAGTTTTTCTTGGAGGAATTGCATATTTTATGAAGAATAAAAATAAAGAAAAAACACCTCAAGAAATATCTTCATCTCCTAACAATTTAGCAATTCACCAACAAAATATACCGGTGAATAATACTAACCCAAACAAAAATTTTTCACCTAAAATAAATAATAATATTTTCAAAGATTTTGTTTTGAATTAACTCTATATTTCTAAGATTTTTTTAAGGAGTATTAATTAACAAATGAGAATTAATAATAGTTTAACTGTTTCAAAAAAAATACCCAAATTTAAAATAAACTTAAGTGAAAAATCATCCTATAATCCTGTAAGCTTTAAAAATTCATCTTTTACCGATAATTTTTCTATTAATAACTTCTATCAAGTTGATGAAAAACTCTGTAGAGGTCGGCAACCCGGGATATGTCAAGGAGAAAGAGAAGCTTTTACAACGGATATAAATAGCGTTAAAAAAGACTTACAAGCTTTAAAAAATATGGGGATTGGCACTGTAATTGATCTGCGATACAAAGATTATGAGGGGGTATATCCTGAGATAGAGGGATTTATCGCTAAAAGACTCGGTATGAAACATCACCGTATCCCAATGAATGGAGAAATTCCAACGCCAGAACAAATATTTAATATTTTTCAAATTATTCAAAAATCAGAAAGTCCATCATTTCTCCATTGCAGAGCTGGTAGAGATAGAACAGGCATGGTACTTTGTTTGTATAGTACATATGTTCAAGGTAAAAATCCCGAAAAAGTTTTAAAAGAAGTTTTTGACGATAAAAATGTAATTAGATTTTTTTATCTTAAATCTGAAGAAAAACAAAAATTTTTACAGATAATAAATAATATGTATAAATTGGGTCAAAAAAATAATAGTAAAATAGATCTATTAACAATGGACGATTTATCAAAAGCTTTTACTGTAAAAAATTAAGGACACTACAAATGCTAAAAGAT
>JAQUYY010000116.1 GCA_028691575.1 Candidatus Gastranaerophilales bacterium | reverse complement strand
AGGTTTTAATTATTAGACTTATTAATATTTCAAATACTCCTCCATCACCACTCATTTCAACAGAAAATTTTTCTAAAATAATTGAAACAAATTCTTTAGAAGAATCGATAGCAAAAGAACAAAATTTGCCTGTTAACATTGATTTTAAGCCAAATGAATTAAAAACTTTTTATTTATATAAGTAAAAGTCCTACAGCTTTAAACTCATCATATAAATCACATTTTATCAAATTATTATTGATTTTTAATTGTTTATCTCAAAAATTCTTTTTTAAACAAATCAATATTTTTTGAAGCATCTTTGCATTTTTCTTCTGAATATTTTTTAAGGTTTTTGATATACTCATCTGTTTGTTGAGTAACCGTACTAATGTTTTCATCTAAATTTTCAAAAGAAATATCTTTTATATCAAGAAACGAAATTCCTGCATCCTTTGCCAATTCTTCAACTTTGACATCATAAGATAAAGCAACCATTGGAATTGCAAGCTTACAGGCAATAAGACAGGCATGAAAACGCATTCCTATAAAAAACTTACATTTGTCAAAAATTTCAAAAATTTCAGTTTTAGATAAGTTTTTTCTGATTTCTGTATCAATATTTTTTTGAACTAAGGCAATTCCTAATTTTTCAAGTACAGCAAGGTCTTGAGCATCTTGCATTGAAATCAGACAAATTTTTTCATTTTTGAAATGTTTTTCTATAATATCTGCTATTGCCTTGATTTTACTGTTATCTAAATATTTTGAAGGTCGAAGATTAATACCTACGAACTCTTTTGCATTATGAAAATTATTAAATACCATTTTCCACACATTATCTGCTGATAAATAAGTCTGTATCTTATTATTTTCAAGCAACTGTTGACTTTTTTCATCTCTAACGGTTATCAAATCAACTTTTTTTAAAAGATAAAATAAGATTTTTTTATTTAAAACTTTATTAATTGGTCCGATTCCTTGAGCATAAATACAAGTTTTTTTGCCGAAAATAAAAGCTAAAAGAAGTAAAAAAGCATAATAATAAAAACTTTTGGAACTTGTAATATCCTGGAAAATACTCCCTCCGCCACTAACATAGATGTTAGTATTGAACATGTTTTTTAAAATGTTTAAAAAATCAAATTTATGAATGCTTTTGATGATATATTCATTAGAAGTTTTCTTAGGATTTGCAGATATAACAGTTATTTCAGAAGTTTGCTCTAAAGAAGAAAAATCTTTAACCATTGCTTCTAAAATAGTTTCATCGCCAAAGTTATTTTGTCCGAAATAGCCTGAAATAAGGATTTTTTGACCCATTTTTATACACTTTCAAATTCGGCAAAAACTTCTTCTTTTGACGGTAAGGATTTAATTGCACCTAATTTTTGAACTTGAAATCCTGAAACAATGACAGCCAATTTACCGGCTTCAAAAGGAGTTAACCCCGAAGCAATTCCGTGCAAAAATGCTCCGTTAAAAGCATCTCCGGCACATGTTGTGTCTACAACATTGTTATGAACAGCATCAATATGATTAATTTCACCGTTATATCCGACAAAACAGCCTTCTTCGCCTTCTTTTACAATAACCATTGAAACACCTCTATCCCAGAAATATTTAATGATTTTTTCGCAAGAAGTCAGTTCTATCAATTTTTCGGCGTCATGTTTCGTATTTAAGAAAATTATATCAATATTTTCAATAATTTCTTCCAATGCTTCTTTTGCTTCTTCAACATTCCACAGCCTAGGGGTGTAATTAGGATCATACGCTGTTTTTATGCCTTTTCCCTTTGCAATGAAAAACGCTTTTTTCACAGCTTCTTTGGATAAAGAAGATAAAGATTGCGTTATGCCTGTTGAGTAAACAATTCCTGAAGTTTCAATGTATTCAGAATCAATATCATCAATAGAAAGGTTTGTAGCAGCACTTTTTCTTCTATAATATGTAAATTCACGCCGACCGCTTTCTTGAACGGAAACAAAGTACAATCCGTTAATTCCGTCAACCAACTTCACATTGCTTATATCAATATTTTCAGCCTGCCAGCAATCTAACAAAAAATCTTTAAAATTATCGTTTCCTATTCTTGAAATATAGCCAACCTTCGATCCTAGTTTTGTAGCTGCAACTGCTGTTGTTATTGTATCGCCACCATAATATTTACTAAAAAATTCAGTATGCGTAATACTTTCATTAGTAGAAAGTTCTATTAAACTTTCTCCAATACATATAATATCCAAATTATCCATAAAATAAAACTCAACTCCTTAATTTTTAAATTAATTATTATTTAAATAAGCTTCTTTTAAAGCTATTGTTTCTTTTACTTTTTGAGTGATTACATTAACATTTTCTTCATTTTCATAAAAACATTTTCCCATTCCAACTGCTTGTGAACCTACTTTTAAATATTCTACAAAAGTATCAGGCTGCACACCGCCTGTTGGCATTAACGGTAAAAACGGCATTGCTTTTAAAATATCTCTGATAATTTCAGTCCCGCCAAGAACATGGATAGGGAAGAATTTTACTAATTTAACACCTAATTTCCACGCATTATATGCTTCAGTTGGAGTTGCTGCAGTAGAAATATGAGGCAAACCTGCTCCTTTGCAAAGTTTTACAATGCTCATTTCCATAATAGGTGAGACCAAAAGCTCTGCACCGGCATGAATGGCTTTCTCTGCTTGATTTGTAGTTATAATAGAACCTGCGGCAACTGAAATATCTTTTATTTTAGATATTTCAGCAATCACCTGAGGTGCTTCAGGGAAATCAACAGTTATTTCAATTGCTTTAATCCCGCCATTAACAAAAGCATGCGCAATATCAAGAGCTCTTTCTTTACAATCGGTTCTAACTACACCCCAAATTTTTTCTTTTAAAATTTTTTTTATTATTAGATTATTATTTTTATCCATTTTTCTTTCCTAATGACTTTTTGATGCTGCTTTTATTCTTGCCATTGCTCTTGATAAAGCAATTTGAGCCCGATCAAGATCAACATCTTTTATTGCCGAACCTAGTCTTGCTTCGGCTCTTTCTTTTGCTGCTCTTGCCCGTGGAATATCAATTTCTTCACCAAATTCAGCAGAATTTGTTAAAATCACAACATTATTATCACTTACTTGAAGTATTCCTCCTATTGTTGAAATATATTCAACTATTTCGTTATCAAAATATCTTGTCACACCAATTTTTAACGGTGTCATATAAGGAATATGGTCAGGCAATATGCCCATTTCGCCATCTTCTGATAATGAATAAACAGAATCTACCTGCTTTTCAACAACAATTTTTTCAGGAGTGATTATTTTCAAATTAAGCTTTTTATTGCCCATAATTAACTGCCTTTAGTCATTTCTTGTGCTTTTTGTTTGGCTTCTTCAACAGAACCGACCATATAAAATGCCTGTTCAGGTAAATGATCATATTTACCTTCCAAAATTTCTTTAAAATCTCTTATTGTATCTTCAAGTTTAACATAACGACCTTGTATGCCTGTAAATTGTTCTGCAACAAAGAATGGCTGGCTCAAGAACTTTTGAAGTTTTCTTGCTCTTGCAACAATCAATTTATCTTCTTCTGAAAGCTCATCCATACCGAGAATTGCGATAATATCTTGCAAATCTTTATATCTTTGTAAAATTTGCTGAACACCACGGGCAACATCGTAATGTTCTTGACCGATTATCCTTGGATCAAGCACTTTACTGGTACTTTCCAGAGGATCGACAGCAGGATAAATTCCTAAAGACGAAATTTGTCTTGAAAGTACTGTTGATGCATCAAGGTGAGCAAAAGCCGTTGCAGGAGCCGGATCCGTCAAATCATCGGCAGGAACATATATTGCCTGAACGGAAGTAATTGAGCCGTCTTTTGTACTTGTAATTCTTTCCTGCAATTCGCCCATTTCATTTGCCAAAGTAGGCTGATAGCCTACTGCACTAGCCATACGACCCAATAAAGCAGAAACTTCCGAGCCTGCTTGGGTAAATCTGAATATATTGTCAATAAATAATAAAACGTCTTGTTTAGAAATATCTCTAAAGTACTCTGCTACAGTAAGAGCTGTTAATCCAACCCTCATTCTGGCTCCCGGAGGCTCATTCATCTGACCGTATACAAGAGAAACTTTATCAATTACGCCGGATTCCGACATTTCATTCCATAGATCGTTTCCTTCTCTTGTTCTTTCTCCAACACCTCCAAAAACCGATACTCCACCGTGTTCTTGCGCAATATTATTGATTAATTCCATAATTACAACGGTTTTTCCCACACCAGCACCGCCAAAAAGACCTATTTTACCGCCCTTTGGATATGGCTGAAGTAAATCAATTACTTTTATGCCTGTTTCAAAAATTTCAGTATCAGTATTTTGATCAATTAATTTTGGGGAAGGTCTGTGAATCGGCAAAGTTTCAGATGTATCAACTTCACCTTTTTCATCAACGGGTTCACCTAAAACATTTAATATTCTTCCTAAAGTAGCTTTTCCTACAGGAACTGTTATGGGAGATTTAGTATTAAAAACTTTCATACCTCTTGTTAGACCGTCTGTACTTGACATTGCAACGGAACGAACTCTGTTTTCACCAAGCAGTTGTTGAACTTCAGTAGTTACTTTATACTCTTTGCCGTTTGATGCTGTATCTTGAATTATCAAAGCATCATAAATTTCCGGCAATTCCCCTGAAGGAAATTCCACGTCAATTACAGGTCCAATTACTTGAGTTACAAGACCAATTGTTTTTTCTTCGGTTGTTATGTTCATAATTTTATCCCAAGATTACTACTTCATATTTCATTATTATATGACTAACAATAATTTTATCAAAATTGTTAAGAAAATTAGATTTTTATGACATAGCCGTAAAAAATGTTTTAAGGAGTACATCCTGTAACTATACCATTTACAACTGTAACAGCGCTACAAGTACCGCTGACTCCTGCAGTTCCGCCGACAGAATATGCTGTTGAGACAACTGATGCTGCATTTATCGCTCCTGTTGTAGTTATCGCTCCTGTTGCACTTATCGCCCCTGCTACATCTAAAGGAACTGTTGGGGTAGTGTCCAATATTCCAACATATCCGTTGCTTCTAAGAATTGTTATTGCATCAATATCATTAGCCGGATTACTGTCTCCAGTATTATGCACACCAATATAAAATTTATTGGCATTTGCCTCATAATCAATAAATGCTCCTAGAAACGACGAAGCATGATTACTGGGATGTTCGGCAAACCTGATTTTAGCTATCTCGGTTTGATTAGGAGAGGACATTCCCAAATGAATTTGTCCGTCCATTATGGATAATTTTTGTCCCAGGGCGTTGGTACCAATGCCAACATTGCAATTTCCACCGTTACAATAATAAATATCCGCATTATTAGCAGCTGTCGACCATTTTGTGCTGCCTGCACCACCCGTATTTTTTCTAACGGTTATAACAGGTAATGTTGCTGCCATAATTACACTTACAATTAAAAGACTTATCATCGTTTCTGCTAAAGAGAAGCCGTTTTTTTTAGTTTTCATAAATTGCATACAAAACTCCAAAGTTTATTAGTTAAAATTAATTATTTTTATTTTAATCTAATTATATATTTTTAACTTCAACTATTTAAACTATTTCAATTCTGCCATCAGTTTTCATAGGAACAGGATTGTTTTTAAATGATTTAACATATTCCATAAAAGCATCCGTATGCTCCCAATTATATGTTTCTAAAATATCGGCTTGGCTTTTTTTAAGCATGGACATATTTTCTTTACCTTTTAATAAATAACCGTTGTACACAGCTGAATATGTTTTATTTGCATCAGGATTTTGAATATTAACTTCTTCAAATTGCCCGTTTTTATTTTTAATCGATAAAGACAGCAATTCGCCTTTTTTATTCATTTTATAATTAATTCCGCTTACCTGCAATATTCCTTTATCATCGGCAGGATTTTTAGAATTTTGTCCGGAAGTTTTTATCGCATCCACTATATCTTTTTGAGTAAGTTTTACTTTATAAACCCCGTTTTTAAAAGGAAAAAGAGCTTTAATGTTTCTATCTGTAATAATTCCTTGC
>JAQUYY010000115.1 GCA_028691575.1 Candidatus Gastranaerophilales bacterium | reverse complement strand
CCCATTTGACTGCTTTTCTTAGTGAGCTAGAGCGAACTAAAGAAAATGTCCCTACTCGGTAACGAAAACTAACTCATTCTAGTATAACCAATCTTATTAGATATTTTACTAATGTAATTTATTTGATAATCAATGTAAATTATAATTATTAGTAAATAATGAGGACTGAAATATGGTCGAAGAAAACGGCAACGGCAATAATAAAAAAGAATCAAAGAGTAAACAACTTTTAGAAATGCAAGAAAATCTTATGGAAAAGCTTGATCAAGCAATGGTTTGTACTGCAGAAAGAATTGATAAAACTGCTGATAAAATGAAAGATACAGCAAAATTTTTTAGAGAAACAAATTCTGAAAAGCTGAAAAGTGAATCCGGTGAATTAATCAAAAAATATCCTAAACACATTCTTGCAGGTGTTGCAATCATCGGGTTTTTACTTGGAAAACTTTTGTCGAGATAACATATGGAAGAAAATCAAGATAACAACCTGACATCTATGGCGAAAAATATTATTGGCAGTTTGAAAAAATTGTTTTCAGATTATGTGGATTTGGTAAAAAAAGAAACACAAAACGAAATGAAAGCAGGAATAAGTCTTTTTGCAGTAATTTTGGTATTTTTATTGACGATGTATACAGGTTTAATAGTACTTCTGTTTTTATTTTCAATTTTCCTTTTGCAAATAATACCACCTCTAGCACTTTTTATCAGCGCAGTTATTTTATATATAACTTTACTGGCAATACTTGTAATAATTGCCAAAACGCTTATTTCAAAAATAAAAACAGGAATAACAGAACCCAAAGAATTATTTGAGGAATTTGTAAAATGCCTAAAACAAAAGAAATAAAAGAAAATATAAAAATTTCACAAAAGGAAATTCTTGATAATATTGAAGAATTTAAAAAACAAATTCAAAATGAAATGGACATAAAAAAGAATCCTCAAAATGCGATTGGTGCAATTTTATTAAGCGGATTGCTAATAGGACTTTTATATAAACCTGTAAAAACCACCATTTCTAAAACTGCATCAGGATTAATCAGCGCATATTTGGTTAAAAAAGGGGTTGATTATATTTTTGATAAATTTAAAAATAAAAGTTATTAAAGCGGAAAAATTATATTTTTCCGCACCCTAAAAAGTAAAATCTATACTATAATGAGTTAGTTTTTGATAATTTAATTTATGCAGATTTTTTGTGTTTTTCTACCTCAAAATCATAAATATTTTCCCAAGCATCAAAACCACCTTCCAGCTCAATTGCGGGGAATCCATTTTTTGCCAGTTTTAATGCACATTTTGCTGCCAAATGACACTGCTCGGTATAACAATATAAAATATGCAAATGCTCTGATGACAAACCGGATAATTTTGATTCTAAATCTTCCCCGGGAATCGAATGAGCTCCCGGAATATGAGCCTTGTTGTAATGTTCTGATTTTCTCACATCAATTATTTTGATATTTTCATCGTTCATAATGGTTTTTAATTCTACAGGGCCAACGGTAAATGCCAATTTGTCCTCAAAATATTTTTTTGCTCTTTCAGTATTTTTTGTAAGATGTTCATATTTAAACATTTATATTTCCTCCGTTTAATTATAGGTATACATTTTTAGTTAAACAAAATAAAATTGCACTACCAAAATTATTAATATTTTAAAAATGCCCATTTATTTAGAACAAATTTCCCCAATCAAATTTTGACCGTTTATTCCTAATATTTTAATTTGAGTAATTTTATTTTTGTATGAATCATCATTATCTGTCAAAACAGTTAAATAATTATCAGAAATTCCTTTTAGCAAGCCTGTTTTTTTATCTCTTTTCAGCTCAATGAGGACATTTAAAGTTTTTTCGATAAAGGATTTTTTAAATTTCTGATTTTTTTCAAAAATCAATTCTTTTAATATTTTAGTTCTATATTTTTTGATATTATCGGGGATCTGATTTTTCATAACAGCAGCGGAAGTCCCCTCTCTTATTGAATACGGAAAAATGTGCATATAACTTATCGGCAGTTTTTTTATATTATTATAAGTATTTTCAAAAAGTTCATCCGTTTCTCCCGGAAAACCTACTATAATATCTCCGCCGATTGAAATTTCGGGAATTTTTTGAACAAAAAGATTTATCAAATCACAAGCCTGCTCTGTCGAATAAAACCTGTTCATTGCCTTTAAAATTGTATTATCCATACTTTGCAGCGATATATGCAAATGTCTGCAAAACTTTTTAGAATTTATAAGTAAATTTATAAGTTCATTACTGAATTCAAGAGGATTAAGAGAACTTAAACGGTATCTTTCAAGCGACTCTGTTTTTTCCAGTGTTATCAGAAAATCATACAAACTTTTTTGAGGTTTAAAATCCAGTCCCCACTGTCCTAAATGGATTCCTGTTAATACAATTTCCTTATATCCTGTTTCAGTAAGTATTTCAACTTGATTTAGCAAGTTTTTTAAAGAATTGCTACGGCTTTTGCCTCTTGCATAAGGAATAATACAGTAAGAACAACGATTATTGCACCCGTCTTGAATTTTCAAATTTGCTCTGGTTTTTCCTGAAGATGTTGAAATCTGCTTATTAAAAAACTCTGTTTCCTGCATAATATCAGAGTTTATGACAATAGTTTGATATGGTTTTTTAAAATCATAGCTTTTTAAAATATCAAAAATTTTCAATTTTGAAGCATTACCGATAAGATAATCAGGTTGTTCTAAATTAACTATTTCATCTTGCGAAATCTGAGCATAACATCCGGTAACAATTATTGTAGCCTCAGAATTGGTGTTTTTTGCTTTTCTTATAAGGTATCTTGATTCCGAATCACTTTTTGAAGTTACCGTACAGGTATTAAGAATATAAATATCTGCTTTCTCTTTGAAATCAACACTTTTCCAGCCATTGTCAACAAAATCTTCTAATATAGCAGAAGATTCTAGTTGATTGGCTTTACAGCCCAATGTAGTGATTGCAATTTTTCTCATAATAGTTTATTCTACACCATGAAAGTATCATTATTGTAAATAATTGTTAATTTAATGTATTTAACATGTTCAATTTATCGGGTATAATGTTTTTATATTACTAAAGGTAAGTTTAAGGTAGGGAAATTATGTCAATACAACCATCAGCTATGTATAATACAAAATTACCTGAAGCATATGCTTTTGTGACAACTCCTGATGACGAGCTAAAAAAAGCTGCAAAGCTTAGTGCATATACTGAACTTGCTAATAATCCTACGAGAAAAGTGAATGATATAGTGTATCATGCTATTCCTGTTGCTGATAGTTTTGCGACTGCAGCTAAAAGTAATGGCTCTTTTGCCACAAAAACAATGCGAGGTGCCGATCGTTTAACAGATTGGATAGCTTTTATAATTACTCAAAAATTAATAGGTGGAGCTCTTCGAAAACTTGATGAAAAATCTCCTAAATTCAGAGAAGCAAGAGAAAATCACCCCATTGTAAATTTTGTTGCTTCAGTTGGAGTAATGCTTACTGCCGGATTAGCAGCAATGATGGGAAAACAAGCCGTTCAAGCAAAAGTTCTTCCAAAAATATTAACCCCGGAAAGAACAAAAAAACTTATAAAAACAATAAATAAAATCCCTGGAACTAAAGTCTTTAATGAAAAAGTATATAAGCCAGTAGGAAGTATTTTAAAAAATAATAAATGGATTGGAACAGCAGTTAATTTAGGTTTGGTTGGTTTAATTGTCAAAAATATTTTTGACGTAAACGATGCTCATAAAAAAGCTGAACAGAATTATGTTGAACTAAAAGAAGCTCAAAGAGACGTTGCAGTCGGCATGGTCGACGAGTTGCTGGATGAAAGAGTTTAATAAATATATTTTTGAATAAAAAGAATCTTTAATACAAAGATTCTTTTTTGTTTATATTTCTTTTAATTTTAATCCTTGCATTTTTAGGGCTGCTAAATAAAAAACGGCAATAATAAATGATTCAAGAACAAAATTATCTATATTCAAAAATTTAACAATAAATATAGAGCTAAAAGTTGCAAAAATCACCATAAATATGGTTTTATAAGGAATTTTCCATGAAAGTTTTTTCATAGAAATAAATATAGAAAACCCCAAATAAATAACTTGAGTTATCAATGTAGAAATTCCGATTACAATTAAAATAAACTGTTCTTTAACTATTGGCAAAAGTACAATACTTATAGCTAAACCTAAAATACTCGGCAATAATTTTATAGCTGTTTGAATATATGTTTTTTTAGCTAAATGATACTGAATTACGGTATATTCAGTTAATCCGTATAAAAAGCCACTTATAGCAAGAAATGGTATAAAAACTTGAGCTTTAATAAATTTTTCGTTTGAAAAAAATAAAATAATTTCTCTTGAATAAGTACACATAATCGCAACTATCGGCAGAAATAAAATAAAATAAACAGCAGTTATACTTGAAATTGTTGGTCTGACATCTTTTCCATCTTCAAAATCATTGATAATCCTGGGGATTGCTGCAAGTGTTAGAATTGCAAACAATGGGAATAATACAGAAAAAGTTAAATTATAGCCAACTCCTGCATATCCGTTATATTCTGAACCATGGAAATGTTGCAAAACCAATTTATTACTATGAGAAACAAACCACATCCCAAGACTTGCAACTGCAATAGGACAGCCATATTTATAGAAAGATAACAAATTTTTTCGGTCAACCAGTTTATAAGTGCAATGTTTATACATTTTTGTGGCAAAAAACAAAAGCAGGTCAATAATAGTAATTGAAATTGCCATTCCTGCGATGATTCCCATCGCCCCAAGATTCAAGTATTTTATAAAATAAAAAGCAAACCCGATTGTCGAAAATTGATTGACAACAACAATTAAAGTATAAGTAAACGGTTTGATTTGTGCCCTTAAAACCTGAAACAATAATGCCCGAATTGCAACTGGAATGACAACAAGAAGTACGGCAATAATCATTTTTGAAGGCATTTCAAAAAATTCTGACAATTTATTAAAAAATACAGCACATAAAACATACATTAACGCTAGGTTTGATGTAATTAAAAATAACAAAGTACTGAAGTAAGATTTTATATCAGCATTTGCATTATTTTGTTTAAAAAATCTTAGACCGGCAAATCCTACCCAATCACTAAAAATAATAGCCATAAAACTGGTAAGGGCAATTGCAATGTGATAAAGTCCATATTCTCCGGGCGGTAATAGGCTTGTATATATCGGAACTACCGCTAAATTCATCAGCATCCCCAAAACTTTTGACGGGACATATTTTAGGGCATCTTTTGCTATATCCGACAAAATTTCTTTTGAAAAATTTTCCTCATACAAAAGATTAATATTTTCAACAGATTGCATTCTATACTCTTACCTTTAAAAAAAATGTTTAAAATTATTATACACCCGTATGAGTGATTTATTCAAATTTTATAGAACAACAGACCCCGGCCATCAAATAATATTTCAAGCAGAGGTCTGTTTTTATTTAATCAAACTATTAATAAGCAAGCTGAGTCAACAGTGCAAATCTGTTACTGTCTTTTCCGGCTTGACTGGCAACAAAAGTATAGTTTAACTGGAATTTTAAATTTTTAGTTAAGTAATAATTTGTTCCAAGAGTATACTCGCTGATTTTATTGGCTTTTATGTCTGTATTGGGATCAAATTGGTCATATCTGGCAACTAATTCAAAATTATCGGTCAAATCATAGGTGTTATGAACATACCAGCCTCTGGCAGATTCACCTTTAGAACCGTAGCCGTCATTTCCTGCCCATTCTGCTCTAAAACCATACTTACCGATGCCATAATCCAAGAAAGCACCTAAATTATTATGATTAACACCTGTGCCGGTTCTACCGTTATAATAACCGCCGCCAAGTTTTAAATCGCCATATCCGTCAATGTTTGCCAATGGTTTTACATCAAACCAGCCGCCGCAATCCATGGTTTTATTGTTTGATTCCGTTGCATTTTCACCGTTACCGTTAAATAAGCCTAAATAATAGTCAAAATACTTAGCATTATTTGCAATTTTAACACCAAGATCTCTTTTATTTCCAAAATTTCTCGAAATTTGAGAACGATTTACCAAATCAAGC
>JAQUYY010000114.1 GCA_028691575.1 Candidatus Gastranaerophilales bacterium | reverse complement strand
TATCTTCTACTTTGAATTGAGAGTTATAAAGAGATTTATATTGACCATTTTCAACATTTATAAGTGTAGCATGATTTCCCGTTTCAACTATTTCACCTTGATTTAAAACAATAATTTTATCTGCACCTTGTATTGTTGAAAGTCTGTGGGCAATAACAAAAACTGTTCTGTCTTCCATTAATTTATTTAATGCCATTTGAACAATTTGTTCTGATTTATTATCAAGTGCACTTGTAGCTTCATCCAGAACAACAATAGGCGCATTTTTGATAAATGCCCTTGCAATTGCAACACGTTGTTTTTGACCACCGGAGAGCATTACCCCTCTTTCTCCGATTTTCGTATTTAAACCATCAGGCAAACTTTCTATAAAGTCTTTTAAAAAAGCTCTTTCTAAGGCTAAATTAACTTCTTTGTCACTCGCATTTTCTTTGCCTAAAAGCACATTTTCTTTAATTGTACCGTTAAATAAGAAGTTATCTTGAAAAACAAAAGAAATATTTGCTCTTAAGCTTTCTAAAGTCAAATCTTTTATGTCATAACCATTAATTGTTATACTTCCGCTTTTTATGTCATAAAATCTTGGCAATAAGTGTGCTATTGTAGATTTACCGCCACCAGAATTTCCGACAAATGCTACCGTTTCGCCTGCTTTGACTTCTAAATTAATATTTTTCAAGACAGGACAATCTTTTAAATATTCAAACCATACATTTTTGAATTCAATTTTTTGTGGAATTTCATTAAATTTTATCGCATTTTCTTTGTCTTTTATTTTTGCTTCATAATCAGCTATTTTAAAAACCCTATCCATTGCAAGCAGTGAATTTTTCATATCTGAATAGGTATTGCCTAAAGTTTTAAACGGAGTATAAAGCATTGCCAATGCAAATAAAAATGAAGTAAATTGTCCCGGAGTGATGGCTTTTGTAACCATTAAATGACTTCCCATTCCAAGAGTAAATGCCATGCCAAGAGAAGCTAAAAAGTACATAAATGGAGTCATTAATGCTCCAACTTGTGCTCCTTTCATTGAAAGACTAAATATTTCGCTCATTGATTTATTAAAGACATTTAGTCTGTTTTGTTCAAGATTATAACCTTTTATAACTTTATTGCCGCCGACTGCTTCATTATAAGATGTTGTTATTTCACCGCCAACTTTTATTCCTTTATTCGAAAGGAAAGTAAGTTTTTTTCTAACTATTTTTACGGGTAATGCCGCTAAAGCCAATATGCCGACAGCTCCAAGAGCTAAAAGCCAGGAATTGTAAAGCAAAACACAAATTAAGGCTATAGCAGAAGCACTTTTTGTAACCAGAATTTTAATCTGACCTAAAAAACCGATTGAAGCTGCGTTTGCATCGCCAGAAAATCTTGTAAGGATAAGACCTGATGATTTTTGGTCAAAGTATGAACTTTCCATATTCATTAGTTTTTTATACAAGTCTCTTATTAAATCTAATATGATTTTTGTACTTGCCCAGGCGTTTAGATAGGCACTTAAATAATTTAAAATACCTTGTATTAAAGTAAATAAAATAATTATAATTGGAACCCAAAAAGCCACTTCTGCATTTTTATCAACCATAACAGCATCGGTATAAGGTCTTAGTGCAAGTGCAATAACAGCTTCCATTGCACCAACAGGAAGAGCAAACAGCAATCCTAATCCTGCCCTAAACAAATAAGGTTTGGTATAATTGAACATTTTAGACCATAAGGTCTTCATATTTGAATGTTCACCGGCATTTTCAAGGTCAGTGTAGTCATATACATATTTTGATGCGACGGTTTTATTATCCATTAGTTATTCCTTTTATAGTTTTTTGTTTCTTGTTTTTAATTTTAGCATAAAATATTCAGTTGTTACTTGAATTCGCATTTCTTTTTAACGAAGAGCAAAAGAGCTAACTAATAAACATAGAGGATAAAAAGTTTAAAAGTAAAAGACAGGAATGAAAATTCCTGTCTTTTAAAGAGGATAATTTAAATATTAATAAGAAATAAATTACATTTTATCAATGACGGTATCAATTTTAGTTGAAACATATGCGCCCGCTAAACTACCGGCACCTGTCCCGATAAGACCTAAGACGGGATTTATTTTTGCCAGTTTAGCACCTAATAATCCCATACCGGTGAAGATAGAAGCAAGTTTAACTCCTGATTTAACCGTTTGTTTGGTTCCATTTTCGATATTACTATCATTTTCGCCTTTTTGAGCAAATGATTTCATTATTCTTGGCATTTCTAATAAAGCTAAGGCATAAACGCTCAATTTCGGTGTCCTTAAAAGAGCTTCTCCAACAAGTCTGCCTAATTTACTGCTACTTTTAATTTTATAGATTGGAACTTCTTTTCCGGATACATATTTGAAGGCAGAATTTTTGATACTGTCTTCTATTTCTACGTTAAATGCGCTCTTTATTACATCTCCCAATCTGCTTTTATATAAAGGGAGATCTCTTTTGTAAACGTGTTCTTTAATAAAATTCTGTTTATTTTGGTTTAATTTATTTACCCCTTTTTCAAATAAAGTATCTTTAAAAAAGGAAAACTGATGTTGATATTCTTTGTAATTATACATATAATTTTTATTTTTCATCCAAAGACAAGAAGATCTGACATCATTATAATCTTGAGGCAAATTAGCGATACCAAGAGTTAGAAACCCTATTGCACTTGAGGTATTACCATCTTTTAACTCTGTTTGAGTTGATGTAATTTTTCGAACAGGAGCTAATGTGCTTAAAACTCCCATTGTTATTGCAGAAAAAGAAGGCAGTGCTTTTTTATCCAATTCATCAATTTTATTAATCAATTCTTTATTTTTTGATTTTAACTCAATCACATCAGTTCCTAATTGATTTTCAAGAGCGGGTGAATTCGCTACTTCATTGTAAGCAGTTGATGTCAAAGGTTTTTTATTCAAAAAATCATACTCATTTTTATAATTTGAATTAACTTCCATATAACTCCAAAATCCAATACTTCCTTACATTTATAAAAACTTTTTGCCCGGATTTATTTCATGAATTATGAAAATTTGTTTAAAAAGTTAACAATTAAAGATTTTTCAAAGTTATGCTATGATTAGGATATAAAAACAATACAAGGCTGAAAGTATTTAATAATGGGCAATGTTATAAAAAGTTACGGTGAATTAAAAAGTTTTCTTGAGAAAATTAATTTTCAAAAAAAACTTGATGCTATTTCAAAAAAATATAAAAGAATCCTTTTTTATGGGACAGGAGTCTCGTCAAATGTGATTGTTGAAAATTTTAATCTCTCAAATGCAAATATCATAGCATTTTCAGATTTAAAATATCCTATAACAGCTAAGGAAGAATGCTTTAATGGATACAAAACAGCTTCACCTGCTGATATAATAAAATTAAAACCTGATTTTATCATTATAACCTTATATATGAGTGGACAACAGCAAAAAGTTATGGAGTTTTTTAAAAAAGAAGTTTTTCCTAAAATTGGAAAAATACCTGTGCTTATTGTTTTTAAAGAACCTTTTTTAAAAGAATTTTTAAGAGAATCTTTTATTAAATTTTTAGAGAAAACACCCATTTCTTCTGAAATTTTAGGTTCTCCCAAAGGTATTATTTTAGAAAAAGATTGGTTTAGAATTAAACAAAAAAAAGAAACAGAAAGAAATAGAAAATTTATTGAATTTGTTAATGATTCTAATATAAAATTTCTTACCTATGAGCCTGTTAAGGATGAAAATGGTGATTTTTATATAAAAGAGGTAGAAAATAATAAAAAGCTCGGAACAGAATTTGTTTCGATAATTCCACAAGGGCGTGTTTATGGGGAAGAAGCAGTTGTGATAACTCCGGATGACAAGGTTTTAGCGGGGGCTTCTTCTGATGTAAGGTTTCCAAGCATAAAATATAATCCTGTTTTTCATAAGATAAAATTACCTAAAGTTCAAAAAATCGAAGGAAATGCAGTTGTTTTGTCAATGCCAATAAGCTATAACTATTATCATTGGCTTGTTGAAACACTTACAAGAATGGATTTGGCTCAAAAAACAGGGCTTTCGATTGATAAATATATTGTAAAAAATTCTACGCCAATTCAAAAGGAATGTTTGAAATTACTAGGCTTAAAAGACGATATGATAATTGAAAATGGCTTAAATACACATATAAAAGCTGATAAAGTTATTGCGTCGTCATATTTTGCACCGGTGACTAAAAGAGCTTGCGAATTTTTAAGAGAAAAATTTTTGAAATTTGCTACAATTTCTTCTAATTATTCTGAAAAAATTTATTTAAGTCGTGAAGATGCCGAATATAGGAAAATTGTGAATGAAAAAGAAGTTTTTAAGTATTTAGAGCTATTAGGTTATAAAAAAATAATTTTGACTGGAAAAAGTTTTCAAGAGCAAATTTCAATTTTTGCCAATGCAAAATATGTTGTATCGGCACATGGTGCAGGTCTTGTGAACACTATATTTTCGCCTGAAAATACTCAAATTGTTGAATTTTTATCAGCGGATTATTTTCCGACAAATTTTCAGATTATAAGTCATCACTTGGGTTTTAAGCACTATACAATACACGAAGAGAGAAGCGAGACTACGTTCAAGGATAGGCTTTCAAATTTTAAAAAAAATATGCAAGTTGATATGGAAAAATTAAAATATTTAATTGAAAATATGGAAAAATTATGAGTACAAGAAAAATAGCGCTAAAAGCATTAATAGAAGTTACTTATCACGATAAAATGCTTGATTATGTCATTGAAAAATATCAAGACAAAGTAAATGTAAAATCAGAACTATCAGGGCTTTTATCGGGTGTTTTGCGTCATCTTATTACTATTGATTATTTTATTGAAAAATTAACAGAAAAAAATTTCAAAAAATTATCAAATAATATCAAAAATGTCTTGAGACTCGGGATTTATGAGTTTGAATATACACAAAATCCTGATTATGCGGTTATTAATTCTTATGTTGAAATTATAAAAAAGGCTGAAAAATCAAAAGGGGCATCAGGCTTTGTTAATGCTGTTTTAAGGAATTTTTTAAGAAAGAAAAATGAAATATTTTTTCCAAAAGAGCCGTTATTAAAAACTATAAGTATAGAATTTTCCCATCCTGAATGGATGGTTAAAAATTGGCTGAAGTACTATGGAGAGGAAGCAACAAAGAAAATTTGCCAGTTTAATAATATTCCTCCTGAAGTGACAATAAGAGCTAATACAAGTAAAGTTTCAAAAAATCAGTTAATGGAAATTTTTGACAAAAATAATGTGAAATATGAGGATAATTGCTTAAATCCATTATGTTTAAAATTAAAAGAATACGGCAAAATGAGTGATATTATAGGGTTCGATGAGGGATTATGGCTTGTTCAGGGCGAAGCATCTTCACTTGTTGCACTTATCTTGAATCCTCAAAAAAATGAGAATATACTTGATCTATGCTCGGCTCCGGGTGGAAAAACCTGTCATATTGCAGAGATTATGGATAATACAGGAAGTGTTATTTCGGTTGATATTAATTTGAAAAGACTTGAAAAAGTGTCACGAAATGCTGATAGGCTTGGTTTTTCTAATATTAAAACAATTGTTAGTGATGCAATACAATTTGATAGTGTTCAAAAATTTGACAGAATTTTAATTGATGCACCATGCTCAAATACAGGCGTACTGGCAAAAAGAGCCGATGCAAGGTATAAAAGAAAACCTGATGATATTAAAAATCTTGCGTCTCTTCAATTTGATATTCTAAAAAACGCTTCAAAACTTGTTAAAAAAGAGGGCATAATTGTTTATAGCACTTGCAGTATTGAACCTGAGGAGAATATACAGGTAATTGAAAAATTTTTAGAAAAAAATTCGAATTTTGTTTTAGAAAAAATTGAATTACCGTTTAAACTTAATTTTAAAACGATGGAAAAAGGATACATTCAATTTTTGCAATCAGAGCATAATATCGACGGTTTTTTTATAGCTAAATTAAAATGTATAAAATAAATAAATTTTATTTATAAAATTCAAAACAGCATTATAATTTTAATACAAATAACATTATAACTCTTGATACAAAAGAATATCAAGAGTTTAAACCATGCAACCCATGTGTTCATCATGTTTTCGGGGATTTGATTTGCGAAAACTC